>NZ_CAJODJ010000057.1:0-8713 GCF_905233225.1 Methanobrevibacter sp. UBA212 | reverse complement strand
TGGTGTTTTAAGATGTAAGTAAGCACTTGCATTCGAAAATCTTTATATATGGTGTTGTTTAAACTATTAAGTAGAGTTTTGAAATTACTTAACTCCATGATTAACCTAAATATGTGGTGGTGAGAAAACACACCATTTTTGAAAAGCATAATCTTTTTTCATGCTTTCATTCTCCATTTTGTTTATCTTTAATGATTTCAGGCAGTATTGTTTTAAAAGAAGTTTTTTTTTAAAATAATGGGGTAGGTGAGGTTTTGTCACCTACTTGATTTTAATTTTAACCTTTTGGGTGACAGCTGTGTAGTATTTGTCCCCTTTGTATTTTATAACCGCATTGTATTTTTTCTTTTGGGTCATCTTCTTGATTTTGAAGGTTGCCTTGCCTTTGGCGTTTGTTGTTGCCTTGAAGGTCTTCTTGCCCAATTTTATTGTTACTTTGGCTTTTTTGATAGGAGTTTTACCGGATTTCAGTGTTATTGTGTATTTTTTGACCTTTTCGGATTTCTTGAATGTTTTCTTTTTGGCGGTTATTTTTGAAGCGGCTTTTTTGACGGTTACCTTGACGGTTTTTTCAGATTCAAGATAGTTTGCGCTTTCCTTGAAGGTTATCCTTGCGGTGTATGTGTTTGGCACCAGTTTGGCTATGTTTATTGTGGCCTGGCCGTTGTTGTTGGTGGCATAGGTTTTAACGCCGTTCAAATCGACTGTCATGTCAAATCCTTTAAGCAGATTTCCTCTGCTGTCGGTCAGGGTAATGACAAGGTTTTTGCTGATGCTGTATGTTGTTTCCACATTGATTGCTGTCAGTATGCTTGTATCCTTGGCAACTGTCACATGGGCTGATGCGTTTGTTCTGGCGTAGTCTTTGTTTCCTTCAAAGGTGATGTTTGCAGTATATGTGCCTGCGGACAGGGTGTCTGTAGCTACTCTGATCTCACCGTTTTCATCGGTTGTGTAGTTTTTAGCGCCGTTTAAATCAACGGTCACGGTGGCATTTCCGATAGGGTTGCCATTGATGTCTTTGAGGGTGATTGTCAGGTATCTGTTTACGTTGTAAACGGTTGAAACGTCATCTGCTCTAAATTCTGTAGGTATATTGTTTACTCTGATGAGTATCTCAGTTGAATTTTTTGCAAACACTTCATCGTCACCTACAGTGACGGTAATGATGGCATTTCCTTTGCTGATTGCTGTAACGATGCCGTTTTCATCAACAATTGCAACAGACTCATTGCTTGATGTATAATTGGTGTCATGCTCTTTCACGATTTCAGGAATGGTGGTTGCCTTGATTGCGTGAGTGTCTCCGGCTTTCAAATCCAAAGTGGCGTTATCAACGGTGACGCTGACGTCATTCAGGCTGACGGTTACAAAGATTGTCCTGTTTTCTGCAGCGGCATATTCGGAATTGCCGTTAAACGAAACGGTAATGGTGGCATTGCCTGCGGCAAGAGGAATGATTATGCCGTTTTCAATCGCAGCAACTGTGGGATTGCTTGAGGTGTAGTTTAAATCACCCGCTTTGGAAGGATTTAAGGTAGCGCCGGCGGAAGTGAAATTAAGCACTGTCAGGTTCATGGTAGCATTTGCAATGATTATTTCGGTAGGTATTTTGCTTGCGATCACAGTGACGTTGGTGGACTTGAGAGTGTAATCTGCTTCGTTTCCGACGCTCAGTTCGGAATATGTGCTTGGATTTGCATTTAAAGTTTCACTCGTTTCTGTCTGCCCGATTGTGTGGGCTTCATCGGTTGAATCAATTTCTTCAGTTTGCGTTAATTCCATTGGAGATTGCTCATCACTTGATGCCTGCGTATCGTTGGCATCGATTGCGCATGCATATGACATGCTGATGAGGAATGCTAGAAGAATCAATGGAATCATCATCTTTTTAAATCTCATTATCTAAAACCCCTGAAATAATATAAAGCAAAGGTGCCCTTTGCCTTTTAAAATGATATTTTTTGAACAAAAAATCACTTGTTTAAAATATAGGTTAGAAAAATATAAAAACATAACTATGAATGAGGTATGGCGAATGTTTGAATGGTTTTGGGGGAATCAAAAAAAGAAAATGGTGTAGGTGAGATTTTCATATACTTAATTTTGACTTTTTTGGTGACCTGGTGTAGTATTTGTTTCCTTTGAATGTTACTTTTTCCTTATATTCGCCCTTTTTGTTTCTGTTGGCCTTGAATGTCGAATATTTTTAAAAATTTTTGATTAAATTAAAATTAGTCATAAAAAAAGTTATTTTTTTTTTAAATGTCTATATTGTGAGTTTGACCTCACAATACTACCTTAGACATTTAAAACAACATCAAATTATTCGAGGTTACGTATCAGGTAACTCTCTTGTATTATCATCTATGGAATGTCATATATAAATGTAAGTATTTTAATTGATCAATGTTCTTCTTGGGCGAAAAGCCTTCACGAAAACACTGGACGGCGTTTTCTAACATTCCTTCATCGAAATGGATTTTCAAGAGTGGCGGGATGAATCGGAAGGGGTGAATGTTTGAATGGTTTTTCGGACTTAAAAAAATAAAAATGGTGTAGGTGAGATTTTCACCTACTTGATTTTGATTTTGACTTTTTTGGTGACTTTGTTGTAGTATTTGTTTCCTTTGAATGTTACTTTTGCCTTGTAGGTTCCTTTTTTGGTCAGCTTTTTGATTTTGAAGGTTGCTTTTCCTTTGGCGTTTGTTTTTGCCTTGTAGGTTTTTTTACCAATTTTTATTGTGACTTTTACCTTTTTCATGGCTTTTCCAACATTGTCTTTTAGAGTTATTGTGTATTTTTTGGCATTCTTAGCTTTGAATTTTTTGTTTTTTGCAACTATTTTGACTTTTGCCTTTTTGATGATGGCCTTTGTGCTTGCTTGTGACTGTGTGTAGTTTGCATTTCCGCCAAAGGTTATTGTGACAGTATAGGTTTTTGGAGTCAAACCTTGTGTTGTGACTTTAACCTGGCCGTTTGCATCGGTGATGTATATTTTTGCACCGTTTAAATCGACTGTTATCATTTCACCGGTTAGCGGTTGACCTTTGCTGTCGGTTAGTCTGATAACAATGTCCTTGTTTATGTTGTAGGTTGCTGTTATGTCCTCTGCGGTTATTTTTGTTGCCTCCTTTTTGACCTTGACGATTTCAGTGTCGTTGAATCCTGTGTAGTTTTCGCTGTTGTGTGTTATGTTGATGATGTATCCTGTTTCGTTTGCTGCAAGACCTGTAAATGTGATGTTTTGGCCAGTTTCAGCTTCAAGGGTTATGTTTTGGGTAATGTTTCCAACTTTTACAATGTATTCTCCGCTTATGTCTGTTTTTATTGTGATGGTGATATTTTCGGAGTATGTTGCTTCTCTGGCTGTGACTTCGATTTTTGGTGTTGCCTTGTGTACAACCGCTTTTGTGGTGTCGTTGAATCCTGTGTAGTTTTCGCTGTTGTGTGTTATGTTGATGATGTATCCTGTTTCGTTTGCTGCAAGTCCTGTGATTGTGATTTTTTTGTCAATTCCTGCTTCAAGGGTTATGTTTTGGATTATGTTGGCAACTGTTAGTGTGTAATTTCCGCTTATGTCTGTTTTTATTGTGATGGTGATGTTTTCGGGGTATGTTGCTTCGTTTGTGTTCACTTCGATTTTTGGTGTTGCCTTGTGTACGACTGCTTTTGTGGTGTCGTTGAATCCTGTGTAGTTTTCGCTGTTGTGTGTTATGTTAATGATGTATCCTGTTTCGTTTGCTGCAAGTCCTGTGATTGTGATGTTTTTAGCTGAATTTGCTTCAAGGGTTATGTTTTGGGTTATGTTGGCAACTGTTAGTGTGTAATTTCCGCTTATGTCTGTTTTTATTGTGATGGTGATGTTTTCGGGGTATGTTGCTTCTCTGGCTGTGACTTCGATTTTTGGTGTTGCCTTATTGATGGTTAAGTTGATATTTGTTGAATTTACATTTAATTTGTCATTTGTAACGCTTAACTTTGCAGTATAATTGCCTGCAGCCAAATTAAAATACAAATTATCACCACTAAAAGAATTGCCCCTCATAATTTCATTGTCTTCCTCATAAATAATGACCTTCACATCAATAAAAGGCAATGCCTTGTACTCTTGATTTATTAATGTAATATGCAAACTATTGTTTGGGTTGTATGTTGTAATCAAATCATCCATATTAAATTTAAGAATTAACTCATCACCAAAATTTGTATCTTCTTGACCGATGCAGTCAATATAGTAATCCATATATATGGATTTGCCAAATAATGCAGTGTTGCCGTTGAACTTACAACTTATTGCTATACCCTCATATATAGCACCGCCCGTGCCTGATACAGTGTTGTAGTTGAAAATACAATTTACTGCACAACCGCCACTCATGGCACCGCCGAATTGTGATGCAGTGTTGCCGTTGAATATACAATTTAGTGCAGAACCCTCAAGTATTGCGCCGCCACTCTTTCCGGTATTGTTGTTGAAGATACAATCTACAGCAGAACTATCCCACATGGCGCCACCCAGAAGTGAGGCATTTTCTGTGAATATGCAGTTTGTTGCGGAACATTGCCATATTGCACCACCACCCTTACTCGCAGTATTTTTTGTGAAAGTGCAGTTCACGGCTGAACCGCCAGCCATGGCGCCACCATGATATGCAGCATTTCGTATGAATGTGCAGTTGACCGCAGTGCACTCACCGTATAGGGCACCACCATCGGTCCATTTACCTATATTCCCATTTGTGAATGTTATATTATGGAACATTACCTTTCCGCTGATTATATTAAATATTCTTGCCTCGTTGCTTCCGTTTATAACGTGTCCGTTTCCGTAGACGTTCAAATCACGGTTGATGACGATTCCCTCATTGAAAGCGGAATCATTTTCAGTATACCTGTAGTCGCAATCCAGGTATATGTCTGAGTCACCATTTCCGTTTATTGTGGTGTTCAAATCTCCGAATGTCTTTTCATTTTCGCTCAGCATGTCCTCATTTTCATCTATACTTATCATATCATCTTCAGACAACTCAAGTGGCGAATTGTCTCCTGTTGCTGTATCGTTTGTGTTGCCGGCCCATGCTCCTGCTATGCTTAATAGGAAAACGGCCAGTGCCAGTATCAGTATCCCTTTCCTGTATCTCATCATTTTCACAACCTTGTTGAATGTAAATTTATAATTGTTTGTCACTTAACAAACAATCCTTGAAGCGATAATCAATTGAATGAAATCTCACTTGTTTTAGAATCTGTTAAAGGATATATAAAAATATGATTAAAAAAAAGAAAATGTTGTAGGTGGAATTTTTGTCCGCCTACTTGATTGTTATTTTTACTTTTTTGGTGACTTTGGTGTAGTACTTGTTTCCCTTGTAGATTATTATTGCCTGGTATTTGCCCTTTTTGTTTCTGTTGACCTTGAAGGTTGCCTTTCCCTTTTTGTTTGTTTTCACTATGTTTTTTCTTGTTGTTTTTGTTTTCTTTTTGGATTTTTTGGTTGTTATCTTTTTGACTATCAGCCTTACCTTTGCGTTTTTGATTGCCTTTCCTTTGTTGTCCTTTAGGGTTATTGTGAACCTTTTCTTTTTGTTTTTGGATTTGTAGGTTTTCTTTTTGGCGGTTATTTTCGGTTTGGCCTTTTTGACTGTGACCTTAACGTCCTTGGCAGTTGGGAGATATTTGGCGTTTCCGTTGAATGTTACTTTTGCAGTGTATGCATTAGGGTCTAAACCTTTGGTTGAAACTTTGATCTGGCCGTTTGCATTGGTAGTGTATGCCTTATCGCCGTTCAGGTTGACGTTCACGCTAGCTCCAGAGATAGGTTTGCCGTTGGCGTCTTTTAAAGTGATTGTCAGGTATTCGTCAGTGTTGTAGACGATTGAAACTGAATTCGGCATAATCTCGCTGGCCATTTTGCTTACTTTCACTGTGACGTTGGTGGAGTTTAAAGCATAGGTTTCATTGTTTCCGACAGTCAGTGTGATGATGGCTGTGCCTTCTCCCACTGCGGTAACGATGCCGTAATCGCTAACGCTGACAACTGATTGGTTGCTGGAGGCATACTCGATATTCAGGTAATGCGGAACGGATGTGGCATTAAGGTCGAATCGCTCACCAACCTTCAAATCCAGGGTGCTGTTCTTAACGCTGACGCTTGCATCATTCAGTGTGACGGTAACTCTTATTGTCCTGTTTTCAGCGGCAGTGTAATTCTCGTTGCCTGCAAATGAAACGGTTATGATGGCAGTGCCTTTGCCGGAAGCGAGGTAGAAACCATCAACTACCCTGACAACACTTTCATTGCTGGAGACATATTCCGGATCGCCTGCACCCTCTGGTGTCAGAGTCGCCGGAACTGTGCCCATCTGGTTTACTTTCAAATCAAGTGTTTCATTGACCAGAATGATTTCGGCGGATAGCTTGTTTACGGTAATGCCTGCGGTTTTGCTTACCGGATTGTGATTGTCGTCAACTGCTGTTGTCACGTTCAGGGTGTAGTTTCCTGCGGCAAGGTTGGAAACGGTTATTGTATTTCCATTGACTGTTACGTTGGCTTCAGGATGGCCGGCGACATTGGCAATAACGCCTGTGGCATTGAAGAATGACACCTGAACAGATCCTGTGGAATTATAGTCGAATGTCATATTCTCAACTGTCAATGTTGAATTTGCCTTTGCAATTCTTAATTCGACGGTGTATGCGGCATCTCCGATTGAAGCTGTTATGCTGCCGCAGCCCCAGGCGGTTGCTGTATATCTGAGCGGTTCATCTAATCTGACGCTCTTTTTATCGGCATTGCCCTTGGCTGGAGTCACTGTCAGATTGACCGGATATAAAAGGCCGTTGTTGTAGCTTGTCACATTTCCTGAAGTTGAATTGTACATCTGCAGTTTAAAGAGGATGTCTGACGCATCGCCAACTGATATTGCATCGGGGTTTGCTGTTGCGTTTAAAAAGAGCCATGCCCTGCAGTTTGGTGAATCGGGATTGTTTGCATAATCGGTTTCATCGCTTCCAAACCAGTTGCAGTCAACATTCAGGTTTGAGTTGTCTGCAAAGTCAATGACATAGAGTGTGACGGAATTGTTGAGGAAGATGTTGTTGCTGACGCTCATCTGCTCGTATGATTCCCATGCCTGGCCGACGATTCCAAACTCGGCTGTGTTGTTGATGAAGAGGCATCCTGAAATGTTTCCCGCTGCGAATGACAGGTGGACTGCTGCGAAATTGCCTGCGGAATTGTTTATGAAGACAGAATCGGCAACTGAACTTTCACCCGCATAGAAATAGACGGCACCGCCAATCCTTTGAGGGGCCATATTGTCAATGAACCTGCAGCTTGTCACATTGCCTCCGTTATTAAAGTAAACTGCGCCGCCATAGCTTTCCTGGCCGGTTGCCTTGTTGTCTTTAAAGCTAGAGCCTATCAGATTTCCCCTTGACTCATTATTGTAATAGATTGCACCGCCGCTGCCGCCTTCGGCAATGTTATTGGTGAAATTACAATTTGTCACAATAAACTCGCGGTGCTCTACGTAAATTGCACCGCCGCTGCCGGCTGTAGCAGTGTTATTGGTGAAATTACAATTTGAAACTTCGCCTCCCCTAAAAAAATAAATTGCACCGCCTTTTGGAGCATGGTTGTTGATGAAATTACAGTTTGTCACAGTACCTTCCTCAGTAAAGCAAATCGCTCCTCCCTGCATCATATAGTTCGCATTTATGATGGTCATGTTTTTGATTGTTACTCTTGCGCCATATATTTCAAATACTTCTGTGTTGTTGCTTGATGCGGCCAAATCGATGACCGTACCGTTGCCGTCAATAACCCGGTCATCGCCAACTATCTTAATGGCACTTTCCGAATCATATTTATAGTACTTATGTTTGAGTGTAACGTTGCCCTCTTTTTGAATTTCATCATTCAATTCTGAAAAGGTGCCTGTGTCCTCGCCCAATATTTCAGAGTCCGGGGCACTGCTTTCATCATTGCCTTGTGCCGGAATGGCACTTTCATCAGCTGCAGACAGTTCAATCTGGCCTGCATCGGCAGTTGCCGTATCGTTTACATCGCTTGCACAGACGCTTGCCGCCCCAAATATGAGGATGGCCAGCGCCAGCATGATTATGATTTTTGCGTATTTCATTATACCCTTTTCTCCCTTTTTTGTGATAATTTTTGTTTTAATCTAAACGAACAATCTAAGGTGTCCTTAGCATGTTTAAAACATTCAATTCACGATATTGACTATATATGTAAAAATTAATAAACCTATCCATTAACGGGACCATGGCCGGCGGGAGATATTTGAAAAGGAAATCGGTACGGATTTGAGTTTTTTAACAATCAAATGATTTTTTGATGGTTTTTGGGGAATTTAATGTGCAAGCAAGCACTTGCAGTCGAAAAGCTTTATATATGGTCCTGATTATCTTTAAAATGCAAGAATACCACAACTTCTGCAAGTTGTGGATGAATTGCACTATTGGGTGTACTATCTTTTTTATTTATTTTTTTGCGTTTATTTTTTATTTGTGTTTTTTGGTAGATTTTTCATGTCATGAATTTTTATTCAGTATACTTTTTTTTATGGATTTTTAATAATTGCTTTGAGTATGAAAAATTGTTTTGGGTTTGAAAAATTGCTCTGAGTTCGTTATTCGATTACTTTTCAAATGCTCTCTCTCATTTTTTATATAGGAGTAATTATAA
>NZ_CAJODJ010000056.1:0-8976 GCF_905233225.1 Methanobrevibacter sp. UBA212 | reverse complement strand
AACTGCGACACCTGCACCTACTGGACTGCCATTGTCTCCGATTATGCGGAGTTTGTATTGGTAGTTTTTGCCGTAGTATGTGTTTACGTTCTTGTTGCCGGTTATGCGGGTGACTATTTTAAGTGTTTTAGTAATAGTTTGCTTGTTGAACGGATTGGATGCAGTCACTGTGTATGTTCCTATTGCCAATTTAGGATTGATGCTTGCAACACCATTAGCGTTGGTAACGGCACTGTATTTTTTACCATTGATGGTAAACTCTATTGCTGCATTTGCCACTGGTTTACCATTTTTATCAAGCAATGTTACTTGATAGTCTGTTCCGCTGTTGTATCCACGTGTCATGTCGTTTGCATGTATTTCAGAGTAGAGTAATGCATTGGTTGTGTTTTTGTTTTTGGCAGCGTAGTTTTCATCACCGGAATAGATTACATCAAACTCGTCATCATCTGTCAGGTTTTCGATATCGACAGTTGCTGTACCGTTGACAATGCTAGTAGTGTAATTGCCTTTTCCTTTGACCATTACTGTTACGTTACCTGTTGCGTCTTTAGGGAAATGAATAACCAGTGTTGTGATATCTCCACTTTCATTGGTTTCAATATCCATATCAAACTCATCGTTTTTGTTCACAGTCACATTTACAGCAGTGAATGCGGAAGTATAGTTTTCGGTTTCTTTATATGTTACATTGATGACATATTCGCCTGCTGACATGTCCTCAAATATTACATAAGTTTCCTCATTTGCTATTAGAGTAACATTCTTTGTTTGATTGCCTACTTTTACAGCATAATTACCGTCAACATTAGTTGTGATTATAACAACAACATCTTCAGGATAGGTCACATCAGAAGTGTCAACAACAATTTGAGGTGTTGCCTTGGTCACGTTAAATTCCATATAGCTGGAATTTCCAATTACGCTGTCATCGCCATAGTTGGTGACATTGACTCTATATTCGCCGACAGCCAGGCCTGAGAAAATTACACTCATTTCAGGGCTCTTGTCATCATATTCAAATGTGGTATTCATTACACTAGTTCCATTTTTATATGTAACCTCAATAAAGAATACTGTTGGATAGTCATCGTAGAACCTGACAACGACATCTTCGCCATATGTAACGTTACCTATTTCATAAATCTCAAGGTCGGATTCAACCTGAAATACTGTAAATGTTGTATTTGTGATGTTATTTGTATAAAATGGATTATTGAATGTGACATTTGCATAATAGGTGCCTGCAGGTAGTTGTAGAGTATTATTGAAACCTATTCCATTTTCAACTTCAATAGTTAATTCAGTACCGTTAATGTCCACAGTGTAATAACCGTCTACATCGGCATATATTAGAACTAGAAGATCCCTTCCATAATCTTCATCATCAACGATTATTTCAACATTATTGTTGCTTTCCACATTGAATGTGTAGGAGTATTGGCTTCCAATCACATTATCATTGCCTAAGTTGGTTACAGTCAAGTTATATGTTCCTATAGGCAAAGTGGAAGGTATTGTATACAATAGGGAGGTTGTATTTTCACTGGTTATGATAACATTTTCCTGATAGATTACAACATTATACCTTGCCGGATAGAAATCAGTGAAGCGGATGGTTCTGCCTTGATTGTAAACAACATTTCCGAAATCAAAAATTCCCACGTTGGATTGCGCTTTTTCGATAGTGAATGTGTCATTTGTCGCATTGTTATTATAGTTGTCCTTTGCAGATGTTACGTTGGCTGTGTAATATCCTGCATTGAGTTCTTCAACTATTGCAGAACCCACACCGTCTACAACATTGACGGTTACAGTTGTGGAATTGATTTTCACGATATATTCGCCGTCTGCACTTGCCCTGACGGTCACGGTTATGTCTCTGCCGTAAACGTTATCGTCAACAGTGACAGTGCAGTTGTTGTTAATTTTCAATACAGTGAAGGTGTCAGATGCTGAATTTTCTTTTTTGTTTTCGTTTCCAAGGTTGGTTACGGTTATAGTATATCTGCCGGCATTCAAAACAGGTATGCTCATTGATCCATCAGCATTTGCAACCCACACGATTTCACTATATGCGATTTTATTGTTTTCATCATATATTGTGACATTGTAGTTGTGACAATCTGAATCACCTTTAAATGAAATTCCACTAGTTGCAGAATAATTAAAATCTCCAGGTGATTCAGTTATCTGAATATATGAGAGTATTTTATTTACTTTAAACAATATGGTGTCCCTACTTGGATTAGTAGTCTCATTTCCAAGGTTATATATTGTAATGTTGTAATATTCATCGCTTGCAGGTAAAATCGGTTCGATATAATTGGATCCTGCCAATGAGTCATATATTTTAGTACCATTGTAATCTGTAATCACCGCTCTGATTTCAGTCTTATTTTCATATTTAAAGTCAATATGCACATAGGTCTGATTGAATTCTGTTCCGTTGGGGGTTATGATTTCAACTGAACTGTTTTTAGGGGCAACATGAGATACACTTAAACTGCCGGCAACACTTTTTTCGGAGTAATATGAATCCTCATAATGAGTTGCTGTGAATGTATAATTCCCATCTGCGAGCACAGGCAAATAATAATATGTGCCCACACCGTTCTCTTTAGTATATACATCATCAAGGTGGGTAAACATACCATGTTCTCTTATGATTAAGGTAATAAGACTGTTAACAATAAAATTAACATCTGATTTGACTGGAATAGCGTTGGTTTTAGCAGTTCCATTCCAATATGTCACATTGGAAAATGATAAATCCTTATCGGAATAAATTGCATTAATATAGTTTTCATTACCTGTTAGGGTAAATACAAGTGTTCCTCTCTCCTTTTTCATTGTCATATCCTTGACTGATGCTGTATTATTTAGGAAGATGGAATTTGAAACTGTTCCGTTTAATCCGATCCACCTAATCGCACCTCCTTTATCGGTAGCAACATTAAAACTGAAATAGGAATTTAAAATTTGAGCATTGTCTCCTTGAATATAAATCGCACCACCTTCGCTGGCCTTACCATTTTTAAGAGTTACATTGTTTATGGTAACTCCATTTGATGTAATATTAAAGATTCTGGAATTCTTTAATGCATCTATTGTATGTCCGTTACCATTGATGGTCAATGGCTTGTTGATTACAATACCATCGGTAATGGTATCAACATCTGGGGAATATGTAAAATCTCGTTCAAGATTTAAAACACCTTCAGCATTATTAACTAAATTCTGCAACACTGCAAAATCACCTGTAATATTTGTATGAATGGTTCCACCCCCGCCTAACAGGGTCCCCCACTCGTTTGACATTTGAATGGTGACTGCATATTGACCTGCTTCCAGCGGTGTGAAAACAAAACTGTATTTTTTATCAGTAGCTTTGATAGTAGCTTTTTTATCGGAAGTTAAACTTGCAACATATCCGTCCATTTTATCAGCTAAATCCATACCTTCTTTAGTTACAAATTTCACGTTTAGAGTTCCATTTTCAAATTTAGAAGTTGGCTCCCTGCCCCAGCTTAAAACAACACTTAATGGATGGCTGTCACTATGTTTGTCATTGCTTGTGAACCTGTGCCATTCCACAAGATAAGGTTGACTGAAATCAGGATTATTGGTTCCCCACCAGTTATATTCAACAGATTCATATTTTCCACAGTTGTAAACTGCTTTATCCTCATGAGCATTATTGCCAACGAAAATATTATATCTTAAAGTTAGTTTGGCACCGGCAGAATCCATATAGATTGCCGCACCGCAACCTGCTGTCCCATCAGCATGACTAGCAACATTACCTACGAATAAGGAGGACTCGATGTTTGCATTGCCTTTGCTGTTTATATATATCGCTCCACCATAATATGCCCAATTCTGATCAAAAACCAATTTCTTTGCAGTGTTGCCGAATTTTTGTGCATAAATCGCACCCCCTTTATTAGCTGAAACCATATTGTCACGAGCAACCTGGTTTCTTGTGAATATGGATGTTGAGTCCGCCCAATCTATAACATCAGCAAATATGGCTCCACCATTATCGTGAGCCTTATTACGAGTAAAGTTACATGCATCTATTTTAATAGTTTCAGAACTGTAAATAGCCCCGCCCTCATTAGACCCCATATTGTCTGAAAAATCTGAATTGCGGAAAGTGACAGTTCCAGGACCACAATTATAAATCGCACCACCTTTTAAACCATCTCCACTAACTTGATTTTCAACAAAAGGACAGCTATCAACGATGAAATCTTTTTCATGATTAGACTTTACATAAACTGCACCACCATGATTATATGCAAAATTCTTATTAAATGAGGAATGTTTAAAAACATCAACTTTCCCATCTATGTATATTGCCCCACCATATCTATTAGCCTGATTGGAATTAAATTGACAATTAGAAAGACTTAGGGAGTTGTCACTACCCTCAAAATAAATAGCTCCTCCGCAACGGTATGCATGATTACTGTTGAAAGTACATCCATCTATAATCAAATCTGAATATTGGCAGTTAATGGCTCCACCATCTTCTCGAGCTCCATCATTTAAAAATGTACAGTTTATAATAGTGAATTTGGAATTTTTAACGGTAAAGTGAAGGGCTCCACCGTTTTCAGTTTTTGCATTTCTAAATATTATATTTTTCAAAACGACATCAATATTCCCAGTTTTATGGGAATTGAATATGCCTGTTTTACTTCTAGCGTCAATATAATGTCCGTGACCATCAACTACAACAGATTTCCCAATTGAAATTGAGTCATTTCCACCATCTACATACTGATAATCCTTATCCAACGATACATTACCACCAGCATCAATTTTTCCTTGTAACTCATTATAATTTCCCGTATCAGATAACACATCATTATCTTCACTACTGCTTATAATCTCATCATCATTCGTATTCAAAACTTCATCTTCACTGACGCTTTCATCATCAATCGTTAAAGCGTCACTTGCATCATCAGTCATTATTGTCTCATTTTGAACAGCAAAAACCGAAGAAACGCTAAACAAAATGAGCATGACCAGTGCAATCATGAAAAATTTATTAATAGACTTCATTTTTCCTCCATAATTCTGTATAATATTTCATACAATAAAACTTATATGAATCATTATTAATATAATTTGGCGAATAAAATTGAAAAAATTCATTTTTAAAGGTTAATTTTTTTTACATGAATCTGCTGGGATTTCTACAAATCCAAGTTTTTAAATGATAAAAAGTTACTTTTATAAATATAGAAAATCATATCTTTATGTGATATTTTATTTAATATCTTAATTTTTACGAGTGATTATTATGAAAATGTATTACGACGATGATGTAAATACAGATGCTCTTGAAGGTAAAACCATAGCAGTAATTGGTTACGGTTCACAAGGAAGAGCACAATCTAGAAATATGGCTGATAGTGGAGCTAACGTTATTGTAGGTTTAAGAGAAAACGGTAGTTCTTGGAATGTAGCAAAAGAAGATGGAATGAATGTCAAATCTATTGAAGATGCTGCAAAAGAAGCAGACATCATTCACATTTTGCTTCCTGATGAAATCCAGGAAAAAGTCTACAATGAACAGATTGCACCTTATGTTGAAGATGGCAACACCATTTCATTCTCTCACGGTTACAACATCCATTTTGAGTTAATCAAACCTGATGAAACCGTAAACGTTGTAATGTTTGCACCAAAAGGACCAGGATCCATGGTAAGAAGAACTTACGAAGAAGGATTCGGTATTCCAGGTCTTGTTGCAGTCAAACAGGATGCAACCGGTGACGCATTGCAATTGGCGTTGGGTATGGCAAAAGCATGCGGTTTAACCAAAGCAGGTGTATTGGAAACCACTTTCAAAGAAGAAACCGAAACCGACCTCTTCGGTGAACAGACCGTTTTATGCGGTGGTCTTACCGAATTGATCAATGCAGGATTCACTACCTTGGTTGAAGCAGGTTACCAGCCTGAAATCGCTTACTTTGAAACCTGTCACGAAGTAAAACTCATCGTTGACTTAATCTATGAAAAAGGTTTTGCCGGAATGTGGCATGATGTAAGTAACACTGCTGAATATGGTGGATTAACCAAAGGTAAAGCAGTCATTACTGAAGAAGCAAAAGAAGGTATGAGAAAAACCTTAAAAGAAATTCAGGACGGTACCTTCAAAAAACAATGGGCTGATGAAAACGCTACCAACGGCGCTAACCTAAAAGAAATGAGAGCTGCTGAAAGTCAGATGGAAATCGAAATTGTCGGTGAAAGACTCAGAAAAGCTTGTGGATTACAAAAAGACGATTAGATACGTCTTTTTTCTTTTTTTTATTTTTATTTTTAATATTTTTGTGTGGTAATAATGGTATTTATTGGTATGGACCATGGTACAACCGGAATCTCTTTTTGCATAATGTCCGATGAGGGGGATGTTGCCGATGTATTTAAAATCGGAAGGGAGGAAAGTAAACAGGGTCTAGTTTCTGCCTCAGAAGAACTTAAAAAACGTGTTAATTTAGAAGATGTTAAATTAATGGCAATCACATACGCAATGGGCGATGGCATAAGCCAGATTTTACCAACAGATAAAGTCGAAGATAGGGGAATCCTGTCAATCAACGGTGCCGGCAAGGTTACCGGTGGCGGAACAAGCGTTTTCGATGAGCTTGAAGAATTGAATCTGCCGTCAGTAATGATTCCGGGACTTCACAAGGACTCAGAATCTCTTGACGAATTGTTCAGGGCAGCATATTCCCATCAGGCAAGTCCCGAAAAGGTCAGCATATCCTATAATGCTTTAAAGGAAACCGGATGGAGCAATTTCATCGTTGCGGATATCTCTTCAAACAGTGTGGATATCTTAATTGAAAACGGCAAGATTAAAGGCGCAATTGATGCATGTCTGGGCGCTATGGGTGTTGTTCACGGACCGCTTGATTTGGAAATGATTAGGGACATTGACGAGAACGGGGCATCAGCTAACGGATGCTTTTCAAATGCCGGAGCAGTCAAGATTGCAGGAATTGACGGAAAAGTTGCCGACATGAAAAATCAGCTTCTGGACAATTATCGCCAGGGCGATGAAAATGCGAAACTTGCAATCGACACATTGATAATGACCGTAGCAATGGAGATTGCAGGCCTTGACGTTGTGTGCGAAAACGATATCGAGGGCATTGTCCTGACAGGTTCCATCGGATCATCAACCGAACCCTTTGACTTTAAAAAAGAGATTGACAAATACTTTAAAGGCAAATATGACTTGAAAGTGATATCATTTGATTCTGGAGCTATTGGTGCTGCTCAAATAGCGATGGATGTCTTTAATGGTGAAAAAGAGATATTAGGTATTAAGGTTAATATCTAATCTTCTTTTAAGCTTATAAAAATTATGTTTCCGCCTTTAAGTGTTTCAATACCATTTTCATTTTCCAAAACAAGATTCAAGTAATTGTCAATTGCTATTACTTTACCTTCGGTTTGATAATCTCCTCTTAAATCAACGCTTACATTTTTGTTTTTAAATTGAGTAAAAAGTTTGTTTACATTATCTTCGCTCATTATTTCAAATCCTTGAATATTCTACTTTTACATTAGTCTTTCAACTTTAAATACTTTAATGTTTATATTATATAGTATGGCAATTAATCAATTAGAAAGCAATTTGGAAGCTATTACTCGTACAATAGCTCAACTTAAAAAGGACGGATGTACTGACGAAAAAATTTTAGGCGAACTCAGAGCCGAAAGAGAAAAGATACTTAAAGACCTAAACTTATAGGTATCTTATCTTAACCATTCTTTTAATAAACTCATATCACTGGTTAAATCTATTTTTAATGGTGTTATTGTAGTTTTTTGCATTTTTTTAAGTTCATAACCATCGCTTCCGGGCTCATCAAACTCGTATGGCTCGCCGCCGATCCAGTAGTAGGGCTTGTCTCTTGGATCCAAACGCTTTTCAATCACCGGTGTATACATTCTGTTTCCGAGTTTGACAACTTCAAATTCATCATCTGAAGGATTTTCCGGAATGTTGACATTCAGAAGGTCAATTCCTTCAGGCAAACCTTTTTTTAAAACGATTTTAGCCAGCCTGTTGAGCATCTTTTGCGCAAAGTCAAAGTCGATTTCCACATGGCCGTTTTCGAACTTTATGTCGTCCCTTGTCACTTCCTTTGAGATTGCAATTGTGGGAATTCCGAAGCTTGCGGCCTCGATTGCGGCACCCAGGGTTCCGGATGTTGTCAGTTCGGCCTGGCCCAGATTGAATCCGGTGTTTATTCCTGAAATCATGATGTCAGGTCTTTCATCCATTATTTCAAACAAGGCTATTGTCACAGCATCTGTCGGTGTTCCTCCGACACCATAGCCTATGCTTCCGTCCTTGAGAATGTGTTCGTTAACTCTCAACGGTTCATATAATGTTAATGCATGGCCGATTCCGCTTTGCTGGGTTTCGGGAGCCACCACATATGTTTCGCATAAGTCTTCAACCGCCTTTTTGGAGGCAAGTATGCCTGAAGCGGTTATCCCATCGTCATTACTGATTAATGCTTTCATATAACTTAATTTGATGTTAATTTTTAAATAATTTTGTATTTTTGATGATGCTATGTTCTTTTTCACAGTCGTGCTTTTGCGTTTTCCCGCATTTTTGCACTTCAAATAATTGTATTTAATGCGGAATCCAAATTATTGATTGGACAGGATTCAAATCCTGTCCGTTAATCGAAAACAATCCCATTGTGCATATTAGGATTTAATGAGCCTATATCGCTCAAATTTGTTGAAAAAAGATCTTTTTTCTTGGTTAAATAAGAAGAAGTGATTTTTAACTTTATTGTGCAAGAATTCTCCGGCTTCTTTAAGCCGGGGGATGAATTGCACATTTTAGTGGATAGTGTCTATATTTTTTTTTATGTGGATGGGGTGGTGAGATTAGTTTTCAAATGCTCTCGGATAAATGCTATA
>NZ_CAJODJ010000055.1:0-9007 GCF_905233225.1 Methanobrevibacter sp. UBA212 | reverse complement strand
TTTTAGTTGATTTTTGTGGGCGATATTACTTTTCAAATGCTCTCTGGGTATCTTTATATATTAATGGAGCATAAATTGTACTATTATGTGAAGATGGGTTAATAGTGTGGTGTTTTATGTTATGGTGGATGTTAAAAAGGGAATTAAGGTTAAGATTTATCCTACTCGGGAGCAGAAGGATATGTTTCATAGGAATTTTGGTTGCTGTCGCAAGGCCCATAATGTCGTTCTTGACAAATACAATAAAATGCACAGTAAAGATTCCAACCTAAGACCCACATTTACTTTCTTAAATAAACTACTAAATGAAGTCAAGAAGGAATTCTTTTATTTGGAGGATGTAGAATCAACAAGTCTCCAACAGGAAATAAGAGACTTGGCTACATCATTTGATAATTTCTTTAAAAATCCATCACACTTCAATAAACCCCATTTTCACAAAAAGAAAACAAGTAAACTAGCATTCAGACAAACAATAAGACAAGACATTAGAATCATCCAAAAAAATAAAATGATTCTGAGAAAATATGGCAAAGTAAAATTCCACACAAGCCAAGAATACTTCCAAATACTAAACGACAAAAATACAAAATTCAACAATGTAACAATCTCCTTTGATGGAATAGACTACTTTGCAACATTCAACATGGATTTCACTGAAGAAGAATGGGAACTAACAGGTAAAAATGTAGGTTGTGATATTAATTCAAATGTAAACGGCTGGCTGGTCACAAGCGATGAGGAAAAGGAATACTTTGACATTGACCATGAAAACCAAATGGTCAAATTAATCAACCGGATAATGGCCAAATGCACAAATGGAAGCAAAAAATGGAAAAAACAGAAAATCAGACTATTAAAATGGTATCATCAACGATCCAATAAACTTGACGACTACATAGAGAAACTTTCAACAGAAATGGTCAAAAAATATGATACCATAGTATTTGAGAAAAATTACTCAAAAATTAAAATATTGATTGGTGGCGAGCAAAACATGGTGTTTCCACTCACAAAATTCATAACTAAACTACAAAACAAATTCGCTAGGCACAAACCTCAAGCAGAAGGCGTAGTATTTGTAGATGCAAAATATACCAGTAAAAAATGTCATTTTTGCGGAAACATCAACCATGAATTAGATGTGAAAACACGAAAATGGAAATGTCCAAACTGCGGTAAAACACTAGACCGTGACATTAACGCCGCTATTAATATTTTGAACCGGTGGGACTACGGGAATAGCCTAGAAAACGCCAAATAAACAAGTGGCACAAAAAACAAATCTAGGAATCCTCGACTTCTACAAAGTCGAGGTAGTTCAAAGTTAAGTATATGTACTATGTTGTTAAATTATTTTTTGATTACTTTTTTAATATATGAAAATCAATTAATATATAGGTTAAGAGAGCATTTGAAAACTAATGTATGAAAAAATTTAAGGTGTTAAAAATGATAAGCACATGGAGACTCAGGTTAAGGATGATTTTGACATCCGTAATAATGTTTACGATTATTTATTTCTTTTTGATGTTTGTTGGAAGGTTTCTGGGAATCAGCAGTTGGAAATTCTTCTTTGGAATAAGTTTAATAATTTCATTCCTGCAGTACTGGTATGGTCCGAATCTTGTCAAACGTTCAATGAACGTAAGGCCGTTGTCTGAAGCTGAAGCCCCGCACATCCATCAGATGGTTCAGGAATTGGCTGATGCCGCAGGCGTTCCAAAGCCGGAAATAGGTTTGTCAGAAATCAACATTCCAAACGCTTTTGCTTATGGCAGAACAAGCAGAAGCGGACACATTGCAATCACCCGTCCAATCTTGGGGTTGCTTGACCGTGATGAGCTGAAGGCGGTTTTGGGCCATGAGATGGGTCACATCAAGCACAATGACATGGCGGTTACTGCGGCAGTAAGCGTCATTCCTATGATATGTTATTATATTGCACTGTCCTTCATGTTTTCAGACAACGACAACGGTGGAGGAATCCTTATCGGATTATTGGGATATGTATTCTATCTAATAGGTCAATTGCTCGTGCTGTTCATCTCAAGAACCCGTGAATATTATGCAGATGCGGCAAGCGTTGAATATGGAAACAGGCCTGCTGCATTGGTGTCTGCACTTTACAAATTGTCATATGGGGCTGCAAGATGTTCCAAGGAAACAATTGATGAGGTAAATACCAACAGGGCATTCTTTGTAAACGACGTCAACAATGCACAGCATGACGTTACCGATTTCCAGCAAATAGACTTTGACGGTGACGGAAGGATTTCCGATGAGGAGCTGAGAAGATTGGCAAATTCTGAAGTCAAGATTTCAAAGACCAACGGAATCATGGAACTGTTGTCCACTCACCCTGATTCCCTGAAAAGGGTAAAAAGACTTGCGGAGATTGAATTATGAAGATGATTTTGGATGAACGTGGAAAAAAGTACGTTTTAAAGCCTGGCGAAGAGTTTCAAAGCGACTTGGGAATCATCAAAGCAGATGTTTTGGATGATGCAGAGGTAGGCGATGAAGTCAAAAGCCACCTTGACCACACATTTAAGATTATGAAGCCAAACATCAATGATTTCATTGACATTATGGACAGGAGATGTTCAATACTGATTCAAAAGGACATCGGACAGGTCCTGGCCCATTCCGGTTTGGGTGCGGGCTGCCGTGTAGTCGATGCGGGAACCGGTGCAGGAGCAATAGCCCTTAACTTCGGAAATGTGGTGGGGCCTGAAGGTGAGGTTTTTACCTATGAAATCAGGGAGGACTTTGCCGAAGTCGCCCGGAAGAACATTGAAAGGTTCGGGATTGAAAACATTCATGTCAAAAACCAGAACATCAAGGATGGAATCGATGAGGACAATATCGATTTGATCTTTTTGGATTTGCCTAAGCCTTTTGAGATATTTGAGGATGTTTTGGAGGCGTTGAATGTCGGCGGATGGCTTTGCGTTTATGCGCCTTATGTTGACCAGGCGGAAACATCCTATCGCGTTGCCAAAAAACTGGGCTTTTATAATATTGAAATATTTGAAACCCTGGAGCGTGGTCTTGAAGTCAGGACTCAGGGGGTCAGGCCAAAGACACGCATGGTTGGCCACAGCGGATATCTGATGTTTGCAAGAAAATTATAGCTATGTCTTTAATTGATTTTGGCTATAATTATTTTACTATTTTTATAATTTCTTCTAATAATTTTGATGGTTACTTTTAATTTAATTGATTTGAGTTATTAATCATGTAAAAATCAGTTAAGTGATATAGATTTAAAAAAATAAGTGACAAGGATTTGATTCAAATCCTTATCTGATAGTGATTTTTACTTTTTTGGAGGATGCCTTATAGTAAGCATTTTCCTTGAAGTTAATTTTAGCGGTGTATTTGCCTCTTTTAGTCAATTTAGTTATTTTAAAGGTGGCCTTGCCTTTGGCATTTGTGGTTGCCTTATAGGTTTTGCCATTGACTTTTAAGGTAACTTTAACTTTCTTGACTGCCTTTCCCTTACTGTTTTTCAGGGTTATTGTGTATTTTTTGGCCTTGACATTTCTTTTGAATGCCTTTGCCTTGGCGGTCATTTTGGTTTTTTCCTTGTTGATTGTGATTTTAAAGCTTGCCGCTGCCCGATAATTGGCATCATCTAATGTTATCAATAGATTCTTTTTACCTGCTTTTGCGGCTTTAAGCATTTGCGGAGTCAATGTAATGCTTGCAATGCCGTTTGCATCTGTAATTGCAGACACGATAACTTTATTGGATAATCTGAACATCACTTTTGCACCGGCAAGTCCTTTAACGGTAACGGAGTACTTTCCGCCGTAATTGATAACATAGCTTCTGGCCTTTCCGGTAATTTCAACATCCTGTTTGCTGATAATCAGGTTGTATTTTTTTGTGTAGTCGTTATATGTTGTATCGCCGGTGTATGTTATGTTAAGGTCATAGTTTCCTGCATTCAGGTTAGGAATTTCAATTGTTGCAGTGCCATTGCTTACATTGCTTTCGTATGTGGTATTGTTTAAAATGACTGAAACTGTACCGTTGTTTACGGTTCCAGCATCACAGGTTAATGTAACAATGATCTTAACGGTTTTACCGTATTCGTTGTCGACTGCATCTATTTCAAACCCTACATTGTATTTTACTTTTCCGTTTCCTGCAATGTCATTTGGGTTGTTGTTTGCAAATTCATCGCTGTTGATGCTAATTGTGCCGTTGTTGTATATTGCTCCTCCTGAAACGGCAGTGTTGTTTGTGAAACTGGAATAGGATATTGTTCCTTTGGATCCGCTGAAGTATATCGCTCCGCCCTCATGAGCTTTATTGTTGTCAAATTGGCTGTGTGATATGTATCCGTTTTCAGTGTTGTTCCAGCAGATTGCCCCTCCAAATTCGCTTGCATTATTGTTTTTGAATTGACATCCTATAATTCTTCCTTCGTTTCCGCTGTCCCAGAAGATGGCTCCTCCATGCTTGCTTGCATTGTTGTTTTCAAAGACTGAGTTTCTAATGTAGAATTCGGTTCCGTTGTTTAGGAAAATTGCTCCTCCGCGTGGTGCTGAATTGTCTGCAAATTTACAATATGCAATTGTACCGTTTTCCTTTTTAACCCATCCAAGCGCTCCTGCACTGTCTGTTGCAGTGTTGTTTATGAAGATGCAGTCGTATACGGTTCCTTCAATGCTGTTCAGGTATACTGCACCGTTATAATAGGCTTTGTTGCCTGTGAAATTGGAATCTTTCAGTATTCCGTTTTGAACTCTTAAATAGATTGCTCCTCCGTCTTCTTCAGCATAATTTCTGTTGAATGTGGAATTGATGACTGTTCCGTTTCCTTCAAACCAGTAGACCGCTCCGCCTTTTCCAGTTGCATTGTTTTTATTAAATGTTGAATCGATGGTGTGGTTGGTTGCATTATTTGCTTCAAATGTTGAATCGATGATTTGGAAGTTGGTTGCATTTCTAATGAAAATTGCTCCTCCGTCAGGCTTTGCGGTGTTGTTGTAGAATCTTGAGTTGATGATTTGGCCGTTTGTGGCACTATTCCAGAATATTGCTCCTCCTCCTTCATTAACAGCGCTGTTGTTTATGAATATTGAATTTTTGATGATTCCATTTTTCTTATAGGACCATCCGACAGCTCCGGCGCTTATGTATGCAAAGTTGTCTTTGAAAAGGCAGTTGTCTATAATGGTATTTTCTCCTTTTACAAGCAGTGCACCAGTGTAGAATGCTGAGTTGTTTATGAATTTTGAATCCATGATTGTTGCATTCGCGGATTTTAGGAATATCGCCGCCGCTTCGACATCGGCCTTATTGTTTGTGAAAGTACAGTTGATTATGCTGGATTCATTTCCGGTAATATGTAACACTCCACCTTCATTTTCTGAAAAACCGTTTACAAAGTTGATGTTTTTGAAGGCAACGTTTGTTCCGGTTACATTAAACATGCAGGCAAGGCCTTTTCCGTCAATTGTGTAGCCGGCACCATCGATAACCAGGTTGCTTTTTTGAATTACAATACCACTTTTATATCCCTCATCTCGTGTTGAATTAAAACTGTAATCGTGCTTTAAGACAACTGAATCTTCAGACTCGGATATTAATTGATTCAAGTCGGCAAATGTGCTATTTCCCGCTTCATTTTCTTCAGTTAATTCCGTATCCAAGTCATCTATTTCAGCAGTGACTTCATCATCAATGCTTGAAAGTTCTTCTGTCATATTGTCATTTGCGCTTACCGATCCTATTGTAAGAATTGCCAACAGGAAAACGCTAATCAATATAATCTTTTTAAAATTCATAGTCTGTCCCTCGATTCATTAATATTATTTTTTCGAATACAAAATATAAATAAATTAGGTTCAGGTTCAAATAATAATAAAAAAAGATAGAGAATTATAGACATTCTCTATTTTTTAACTTTTACAGTTTTTTTGACAGTGTCTTTTAGGTAGGTAACTTGGTATGTTACTTTTTTGCCTGCTTTGAGTTTTTTGAGCACTGATTTTTTGATGGTTACTTTTGCAATACCCTTTTTGTTGGTTTTTGCCTTGTATTTTTTGCCTTTGAATTTGAAGGTCACTTTTTTGTTTTTAAGTGCTTTTTTGCCTTCTTTTAATGTGGCTTTTAGTACAAGTTTTTTGGCTGATTTTTTGATTTTGACCTTTTTGAGGGTTATAATCTGATTTACTTTTACCTTGTTGGTCACTTTGATTCCTTTGTATTCGGCAGTTACTGTGTATGTTTTTGGAATGTAGTTTTTAGTGAATTTCAGGGTAATGTAACCATTCTTGTCAGTTTTTAATGTTTGCACTTTACCGTTTACAGTTACTTTGACTGCAACATTTGATCCGACAGGTTTTCCATCATCTCCTATGATGCGAAGATTGTATGCATAGTTTTTGGCATAGTATGTGTCCACATTCTTGTTTCCAGTGATTCTGGTAGTGATTTTAACGGTTTTAGTGACATTGTAGTTGTTTAATGGATTTACAGTTGTCACTGTGTGTGTTCCTATGGCCAATTTGATGTTTAGAACAGCAATACCTTCATCATTGGTTGTGGCATTGTATTTGTTGCCGTTTATGGTGAATATGACCTGTTTTTTAGCCATTGGATTTCCGTTTCCGTCAACGACTGTTACTTGATAGTCCACTCCGCTGTTGTATCCTCGGGTCATGTCAGTTGCTTTTATGATTGCTGTGACATTTGCAATGCTTGTTTTCTTGGATTTTGCAGGATAGTTTTCATCACCTGTGTATTCAAAGTCCACAGTACTGTCAAGCGGAATGAGCGGTGTGGTTATTGTTGCCTTGCCGTTTTCTACTGGTGCGTTGTATTGTTTGCCGCCAACTATCACTGTAACCTTTCCTGTTGCATCTTCAGGGAATGAGAATGTTATTACAGTTTCGTTTGCAGTGTTTATTGCGGTTATTTCTGGTTCGAAAGCTTCGTTTTTCAGCACACTAACTTTAACGGTGTCATTTATTGCGCTTGTGTAGTTTTCAGTTTCACCATATTTTACGGTTATTGTATAGTTTCCAACTTTAACGCCTGTGAATGTTATGGTATTTGTGCCTGCGTTCAATGTTTCCTCTTTGGTTTGGTTTCCAACAGTTATATTGTATTTTCCTGATGTATCAATCTTGATGGTGATTATGACATCACTAGGATAGGTTACATTTTCGGTATTTACTGTTATTGTTGGTGTTGCTTTTTGGATGTTTGCTTTGACTGTGTCGTTTGTTGCTGAAGTGTAGTTTTCTGTTTCAGTATAGGTTACGTTGATGATGTATTCTTTTGCGGATAATCCTGTAAATGTAATGTTTCCTAGGATATTGGCAATTAAATCAATCTCTTTTTGTTGATTTCCGATTTTTACGGTGTATTTGCCGGTTACATCACTGCTTATATTTACAATCAAGTCTCCAGGGTAAATTACGTTTTCTGTGTTTACTGTTATTGTTGGTGTTGCTTTTAGAACGCTTACTTTGACTTTATTGTTTATTGCTGAAGTGTAGTTTTCTGTTTCACCATATTTTACAGTTATTGTGTAGTTTCCAGCTTTAATGCCTGTGAATGTTATTGTATTTGTGCCGGAATTTAATGTTTCATCTTTGGTTTGGTTTCCAACAGTTATATTGTATTTGCCGTTAGTATCAGTGTTGATGGTAATTATTACATCGCCAGGATATGTTGTGTTTTCTGCTTTTACTGTTATTGTTGGTGTTGCTTTTAAGACGCTTGCTTTGACGGTGTTGTTTGTTGCGCTTGTGTAGTTTTCTGTTTCGTTGTATGTTACGTTGATTGTGTATTCTTTTGCGGATAAGCCGGTAAATGTTACTTTTTCAACAACATTAGCAATTAGATTAATATCCTGTTCTTTGTCACCTACTTTTAAGGTGTATCTGCCGTCAACATCGCTGGTAACGTTTACGATCAGGTCTCCAGAATAGGTTACATTTTCAGCATTTACTGTTATTGTTGGTGTTGCTTTTAAGACGTTTATTTTGGTTGTATTGTTTGTTGCGCTTGTGTAGTTTTCTGTTTCAGTATAGGTTACATTTATGAGGTATTCTTTTGCGGATAATCCTATAAATGTAATGTTTCTTATTATATTGGCAGTTAAATTGATTTCTTTTTGTTGATTTCCAACTTTAACAGCGTATTTTCCAGTTACATCACTAGTAATATTCACCATTAAATTTCCAGGATATGTTACATCATTTGCAACAACACTTATTTTTGGAGTTCTCTTGTTCACATTGAATGTTTTTGTGCCATTGCTTTGAAGAACGTTATCATTTCCAATGTTTGTTATTGTTGTTGTGTATGTTCCTACAGCTAAATCAGGGTTAACAATTCTTTCATCAGTTGTTGTGTTGAATACTGTTTCATTATCCTCATTTATGATTATAATTTCAATGGTTGTAGGATTTTCCACGCTGAATTCGATTGAAACGTTTCCATAGGTGAATTCATCCTTATCTCCAATTGTCACAGTGCTCTCCAGATAATTTTTGTTCACAGTGATTTGCGCTGCATCATAATGGGCTGTAAGTGATGTTTGAGTCGCCTTAGGGATGTATGCTACTTGAGCCACTCCGTTTTCATCAAGGGATACATTATCTGCAACATCCAGGTTTTCATTTGTTAATGTCAGATTTATTTGCGGCAATCCGTAAGGTTGTCCGGTGAGTATTCTGGAATTTTCCTTATCATATATGTTGTTTAACTTGATATTTGCAATGCCGTCAGCCATTGTCATGTCCAGGAAATACCAGTAATTGCATAAGACCTTCTCAGAAACTGGAGGTGCAGCATTATAGTTGCTAATATTGTTTCCAAACCAGTTGTAATCTGCATTTAAAGTATCACTAATAAACCATGAATCATCTTCGAAATGTATAGTGCTTCCTCCATTATTTATAAAAATACAGTAATTTACTGGAGTTTTTTCGTTATCTGAGTATATTGCACTTCCTTTATCTGATGCTGTATTGTT
>NZ_CAJODJ010000054.1:0-16440 GCF_905233225.1 Methanobrevibacter sp. UBA212 | reverse complement strand
AGCTGGTTAGAGCGCACGGCTCATAGGGTAATAAAGCAGTGCTCTAGCTTATTCCTGGGATACCGTGAGATCGCGGGTTCGAATCCCGCCCCCGGCATCCTAAATCCCAGGAATATATCCATCTAAATACTATTTTTTAAAGTCAATTTCTCAAATCATAACAATTTTATAGCTTATTTTACAAATTAGAATTAGAGGATTTGAAATGATATATAACAGACTTGGAAAGACTAATCTTGAGGTTTCAAGGCTTGGGTTTGGAACCATGAGGCTTCCGACCAAAGCGAACAATGCCGACATAGACAAGATCGAAGCGTCAAAAATGTTGAAATATGCAATTGAAAACGGAGTCAACATTATCGATACCGCATACCCCTACCACGCAGAAGGCCTTGGAGGAAGCGGAGAGAGCGAAAGGTTCCTGGGCGAGTTTCTCACAGAAAACACATTGAGGGACGAAATTATTTTACAGACAAAATCACCCTCATGGGCGATAGAGGAAAGGGGAGACTTTGAACGCTACCTTACAGAACAGCTCGAAAAGCTTCAAACCGACCATATTGACATCTACCTGCTCCATTCCCTGACCGTGCCTGACTGGGAGAAGGTCAAGAATCTGGACGTGCTGGACTTTCTCGATGACGTTCTCGCTGACGGAAGGGTGAAGCATGTTGGCTTTTCATCACACATCGAGGTCGACTACTTCATAGAAATCCTTGACGAGTATCCGAAATGGGAGGTTGCCATGACCCAGATGAACTATCTGGACGAATATTACCAGTCAGGAATCATGGGGCTGGACTATCTCAAAGACATCGGTGTGGGAAGCATGATCATGGAGCCGTTAAGAGGCGGAAGGCTTGTTCAAAACATACCTGAGGACATCAAAAACCTTTGGAATCAGGCCGAAACCAGAAGGACACCTGTCGAGTGGGCCCTTCAGTACCTGTGGAACAGGGATGATGTGGACTGTGTCTTCAGCGGAATGACAAGTCTCGACCAGGTCAGGCAGAACATTGAGATAGCTTCAAGAATAGATGAAATCTCTGAAAACGACCAGGAGCTCATAAGGGAAGTTGCAAGAACATACAGGACACGTCTCGGAAACATGTGCACACGCTGCGGCTACTGCATGCCGTGCCCTCACGGAGTGGACATAATAAACTGCTTTACCGAGTACAACATCGCCCACATGATGGACAATCCCAAGGCAAGTGCGATGCAGTATTTCTCGCTTATCGATGATGATGCAAGGGCGGACTGCTGCGTTGACTGCGGAGAGTGCATACCATTCTGCACACAGATGATTAACATTCCTGAAGAGCTTGAAAAGGTTTATGAATACTTCGGGGACGAGTTTGACCATTTCTGATTTCATGAAAAATGAAATCAAATATTTTTCTCTTTTTTAAATGAAATTGAACAGGCATATATAAACCATCAAAGTAACTAAAATCTGTTTATTAAATAAAATAAAATATAAACATTTCCCTAATAAAAAATAAAGAATGCAAAATATCTAAAAGTTTATATACGACGAAATGGAAATATATTTTTGATAGGAAGATGATTTCCGATTATTCAATATTATTGGAGCTTGATTTTAATGAGCGATATCCCAGAAGAAAAAATTGAAAGAATATCAGAGAAGATGAGAGAGGACAACATTAAGTTTATCCGTCTGCAGTTTGTTGACATTAACGGTACTGTAAAAAACATCGTCATTCCATTCAACGGAAAGGATGACATGAGCGAACTGTTCAATGAAGGAATGCTGTTTGACGGTTCATCAATCGCAGGATTTGTTGGAATCAATGAAAGTGATCTGGTCCTGAAGCCTGACATCAACACCTATTCAAGGCTTTCATGGAGACCTGAAGAATCCGCAACATGCAGATTCATCTGTGACGTATGGACAGCCGACAGGGAACCGTTTATAGGAGACCCAAGAGGAGTGCTCAAAAAGTCCCTGGCACACCTTGCAGACAGGGGACTCCAGTACAACATAGGTCCTGAACCTGAATTTTTCATTGTGGACATCGATGAAAACGGATATCCTATGCCATACGATGAGGCAGGATACTTCGATGTGGAACCGCTGGACAAGGGCCCTGATTTCAGACGCGAACTGACCCTTAACCTTGAAGACCTTGACTTTGAAGTCGAGGCATCACACCACGAAGTGGCACCCGGTCAGAACGAAATCGCATTCAAGTTCAAGGACGCTCTAAAAACTGCAGATGCAGTAATCACATTCAAACAGGCGATAAAGGCAATCGTAGATAATATGGCTACCTTTGACCAGATGGACTACAGGGTTACATTCATGCCTAAACCGTTCTTCGGAGTGAGCGGAAGTGGAATGCACTGTCACCAGTCAGTGTTCAAAGGAGACAAGAACCTTTTCTCAGACCCTGATTCAGAAACAGGACTTTCAAAAGACGCAATTCACTTTATGGGAGGACTTCTCAAGCACGCTCCTGCAATCACAGCAATCACAAATCCAATCGTAAACTCATACAAACGTCTTGTTCCAGGTTACGAAGCTCCAGTATACATGGCATACGGTTTCAGAAACAGATCCGCATTAATAAGAGTTCCTGCAGCCCGTGGAAAGGCAACCCGTATCGAATACAGGTCACCTGACCCTGCATGTAACCCATACCTTGCATTTACAGTGATGCTTGAAGCGGGTATTGACGGTATCATCAACAAGATTGACCCTGGAGAACCTGTTGAAGACGACATCTACAGAATGAGCGAAGAGGAAAGGGAATCAAGAGGAATCCAAGTATTGCCTACCAGCCTGTGGGAAGCTTACCACTCCCTTGAAGAGGACCCTCTCATACTGAATGCCCTCGGACCTCATGTCAGCGAAAAGTTCCTTGAGCTCAAATATCAGGAATGGGACGAATACCGTGTCCAGGTATTCGGATACGAACAGAGAAAATATTTGGATATCTAATCCAAATATCTATTTTTTTATTTTCAGGTGCTTTTTATGTCCGAATCAGAGTATAGAATGATTGAAATTCTAAGGGTGCTTGTAAATCAGGATAAGCCTACCGGCTCAAAGGTGATAGCTGACGAGCTGAAGGAGAAAGGCTTTAACCTGGGAGAGCGTGCCGTAAGATATCATATGCAGATCCTGGATGAGAAGGGATATACCGAGAAGAAAGGCTATTCCGGAAGGGTCATTACGGATTTGGGCCGTGAAAAGCTTGAAAAGGGACTGATCTATGACCAGGTCGATTTCATCTATTCAAAATTTGAAGAAATGATTTACTTGACTGACTTCAACTATATGACACAACAGGGAAATGTTGTTGTCAACACATCAACCATTTATAATGAAGAATCGATTGAAATAATGAAAGAAATTTATAAAAGTGGTCTTTCTGTTAGTCCTTACGTTAATATAAATGAAGATAAAACCACTGGTGAAATCGAAGTCACCACAATATGCGGAACAACAATCGACGGAGTGCTTCTCAAGGAGGGAATTCCGACACAGCCGCAATACGGAGGGCTTCTGAAAATAGAAAATAACCAGCCGGTGAAGTTCACTGAAATAATATCATATAAAAAGACTTCAGTAACACCTCTTGACGCATTTGCGAACTCCAGCCTGACATCCGTTCTGGATGTGATAACCAAGGGAAACGGACTGATTCCCGCAAACTTCAGACTGATACCGGGAGTTGCACGGGAAAAAACAATTGAAATCGTCAAGGAATTGATACAGATAGGAATTGGCGGAGTGATAGGAATATCCAAAGAGGGAGAAGACCTGTTGGGATTGCCTGTGCCTGACGGCATGGTTGGAATGGCAATAATAGGAGGAATAACACCATTCTGTGCAGTCAAGGAAATGGGAGGCGACATCGATTTGAAAATAGCTGAAAAGCTGCAGGATTTCAACTCCCTGAAACCCATAACATCAAGAATGTTTCCGCCGCTTAAGCCTCCGGCAAACCAAAATCCGGAGAAGATATCACTTGTCCTGTCAAAATCATTGAATCTAATTCAACAGGTCAATTTTGACGTCGAAAAGCAAAAGGGAGACATCATTGCCAACATTTCATATGTAAATAGGGACGACATTGACCGTGCATTGTCCATCATGGAGGATACATACAACAGCAATCCGAAATTCATCAATCCGTACTACAAGCTGGTTGAGCATCCCGAAAAGGATGATAGGATTGGAATAGCCACAATCTGCAGTCTGAGCATTGATGGAATTTTGATAAACAATGGAATAATGAGCAATCCCACATACAGCGGACTGCTTGAGCTGACCGAACCTCCGCTCTTTATAGACCTGATTTCATACAACGGAACAACACTTGATCCCCACAAGATCTTCTTGTCAAAAAACATGACCTCAATAACAGGAGGTGACGGCCCAAATAAAATATTGGCAAGCGTCAAGGAGATTCCATATGTTGCAAGGGACCATGCAGTTGAGCTTCTGGAAATCCTGAACAACATCGGATTTTCAATATATAAAATCGGAAAGCCAAGGGAATTTGTCTACAATTCAAAGGTTGAAAACTACAATTTCGGAGTCATCACAGGAGGAGGGCTCAATTCAATCGGCGCCGTGAAGGAAAGCGGAGTGCCTATACAGGTAAAGGCCCTTGAAAAGATGATGCCATTTGAAAAGATGGAAAGGCTATAAATGTTTGTATGTTTACGAACAAAATTATTCATCCGTGGGAAAACAAAAAGAAAAAAGTAATAGAAAAAAAAGAGAATCTAAAGTATTTCAATGACCAGTTCTTTTTCGTCATTGATATGGCGCATTTCGATTAAATCATCGGCAATCTCTTTGAAATCGATTTCAACAGCCTGATTTAAAATCTCACCATTTAATTGCAAACTGACTCTGAAACCTTCACCGGTTTCTTCATCTTCTTCAGTGAATCCTAAAACATCACCAGGAGCATATATACGATTGTAGGAAATTTCCAAAACATCTCCAACTTCAACTTCGTTTCTTACGTATTCAATTGCATCCTCGACAGTCATCTGTACTTCTTCTACCATAATATCGCCTTAAAAAAAGAAAAAAGAGAAAGGAATTATAAATTCCTGTATTCTCTGATTGAAGTATATTCGTCGTCTAATTCGCCGTAAGTAGCTAATTTTTCTTTGTTAGCTTCAGCGTCTAAGTAAAGGTTACCTTTACCGTTGAGACCAATATCTCCAGTGTATTGAATATATTTACCTTCGTAGGTAACTCCTTCAACTTCAGGATCTACAACGATACCGTTGAGGACGAATCCTTCAAGTAATCTTCCGAGGAATCCGTGAATGATGATGTTACCGTTTTTCATCTGACCTCCAGGCCAACGGTTTACGTCACCGTCAATTTCAATGACACCTTTGGTCATGTGAATACCTGCTAAGATATCACAGTTACCTTTAACGTGGATTTTACCACCGGTTAAACATTCACCACATTGTTTACCAGCGTTACCGCCGACAACAATTTGTCCTCCGGTCATACCTCTCCATTCACCGATGTAAGAAGCACCAGTGAACTCTTTGGTATTTCCTTCAATTTCAAGGTATCCTCCAGACATTTCTCTTCCTGCGTGAGCTGCTGCGTTACCTTTAACGAGAATAGAACCACCGGACATTTCTGCACCAACGTGTAAATCTACACTGCTGTTACATACGATGTTTCCGCCGCTCATTTTACAACCGATGTATTTTACTCTGTTTAAATCACCGTTTATAATCATTTCAACTTCATCAGGTCCGTTAGCTTCACCTTCAACAGTTACTTCAAAGAAGTCTGTTAATGGGAATCTGGAGTTTCCGATAGGAACTTGATATTTTGCGAAATCTGCTTCGGTCCATGAATAAATTTCATCAGGAATTAATTCATCGAATTCTAAAGCGATTGAAGAAGTTTTGATTTGATCAAATGTTATTGTTTTCAAATTAAACACCCCTATTTACCGTCAACGTCTATTCTAATTGGGTTGGATACGTAGTGGTCGTGTACTGGGTAGTTTTCCCATTTGACTGAGTAGTATTGAGTAAAGAATGGCATAATGTTGTTGATAACTTTTTCTTCGTTTTTCTCCCATCCTTGTACGTTAACCCAAACGTTTTGACTTTCTTTAACTTTTACAATTTCTTTGTCTTTTACTAAGATTTGACCATCTTTGATTGTGTAGTCAGCTACATTGAAACCTTTTTCGATTTCAGCATATTGTCTGGATGGGTCAATATCATTAGGGTTTATGTCATATACTGCAATATCTGCTCTGTATCCAGGAGTAAGTGCACCTCTATCGGTGAATCCGTAGATTTTAGCTGGAGCAGCTCTTGAAATAGTTGCAATATCGTAGAAATCGTATTCTCTGTCGAGAGTTGCAAGAGTAGTTCTTTTTTCTGCCCATTTGTGAACTTCACCAGTTTCAATCATTTCCATTCTTCTGGTGTTACTCATCAACCAGGAGATGATTCTAGGATATCTGATGAAAGGTCCTGCGTTAGGGTGGTCAGTAGTTAAACATACTTTCCATGGGTCGTCAATGTGTAAGAACAATTCAAGACCGATAGCCCATTGTAAGGAACTTACAGGAGTTCTTCCTGAGTAAATACATGGGATAATACCTGCTGCAGTTTCACATTCAATATCTTTGTTAGCCCATTTTAAACCAGATAATTTGAATAAATCGTATTCCATAGGAGCGTCTGCTGTCATGGTTGTGGTTTCATCTAAAGTTACTTGACCTACGTCACAGGTAATGTGATCGTGTTTGTTGATGTATTTAGCAACTTCTTCAGCACCGGATGCTGCATCTTTCCAGCTGTTTCCTGTGTAGGAGTGGAATTGCAAGTGGCAGACGTGCATAATTTGGTCTCTGATTTCAGCTGCTTTGGAACCTTTTTTAACGTCTTTAACAGCGTCCATGGTTTCAATAGTGGTTGGCACGTTACCAGGGTGTCCTAAGTCGTTAGGGTGAATGTGAATGGAGTGAGGTAAGTTTAACATTTCGTTAGCTTTTGCGAGTGCAACAACAACTTCTTTGGAAGTTACGTCAAAGTAAGGTGCTTTGTCGTTTACACCGTGTACGTTCATACCCCATCCCCATGCTTCACTTCCACATGGGTTTACGATTTTGATTCCGTAACCTTTGGTAAGTTTTAACCATGCAGCTACAAATGCTGCGATGTCTTCAATATTGTTATCTTTTGCGTATTCCATTACGAACCAGTTGTTACCGAATAACGGCATAGCTGGAATATCGATTTGTGGAATGGTTGCAATTTCTTCGTGAGTGTGTTTTGCTTCAAGAGGAGGCATAGCTGCTTCTACAACAGTACCGTAACCTAATCTTGAGTATCTGTAACCAGTTGCAGGACAACTTGGAATGGAGAATCCAGATTCTGATCTTAATACTTTGGTTTTTTGAGTAACACCTCTTCTGGAATCTTCAGGCCTGTATAATCTTCCTACAACTAATTTAGGACCTGCAATGTGTGCGTGAGGGTCAACACCTGCTGGCATGACTATTTTATCGGTAACGTCTAAAACTTCAGCATCTGCAGAAACATTATCTACAATAATTCCGTCTTTGAACATGACGTCCATCTTTTCCCCATTAATTTCATTAGCTGGGTCGTAGACAATACCATTTTTAAGAATATATTCCATTATATCACCTTTATAATGCATTTGGATTTGGCACATATTTTGGAAGTGCGTTTGTCTCTTCTCTGAGTTTCATTACTCTTTCTTTCAATTCACGGACAATCCATTCATCATCACGACAGGTTTCTGGTTTGTCGATAGCTTTCTTCATGAAAATAGGCACTCCATCCATACGATAACTGGTACCGGCACATTCTACACCGATGAATGAACCTGGTAATACTACATCAGCCAATTCGGTTGATGGACCCCAGTGGATATCGATTTGGATAACAGGAATGTCAGCTAAGTGTTGGTTAGCTCCGTTAGGGAAGTGAGCACCTGGGTCAGCTGCAATAACCATGAAACAGTCTGGTTCTTTTCTTACGAGCAAGTCGATTGTGTTGGTTTCACCCATCATATATCTTGGGTAACCTCTACAGTAGTCAACACCGAAAGCGAAACCACATTCGAATGCCATGAAAATGTTGAATCCGTTTACATTAAAGTGACCTCTCATTGGAGTAAGACCCCATTTACTGTATTTGTTCAGGTCCTGTACCATCTTAATTGCAATATCAATGTTTCTTTGTTTTGATAATGTGTGGGTTAAACCTAAACCGAAGAAGAGAACACCAAATTCAGCGTTTTTCATTTCTTCTGCTAATTCGTAAATGTCTTCTTTAGGAATACCGGAAATTACGTCTTGGTATAATTCTTTTCCTCTGAGAACAGCTCTGATAGCGTTGTAGAAACCGTAGTCTCCGTTTTGTTCAAATCCAATCCATTTGTCTGAACATTTAGCAGTATCGGAGAATTTTGGGTCCATGGTAACAACGGTTCTGTCGAATCTTCCTCTTTGTCTGAAGTATCCTCTACAGAACACAGCGTATCTTGCCATGTGTCTTGGGTGAGAGTTCATAGCGTTACTTCCAGAGTAGGCAATCATGTCTGCTCTGTTTTGAACTTCTCCTAAGGTTTGAATAGGGTAACCTGCGTTTTGCACAGCTTGGAGAGAAGGTCCGTGACAGATGGTAGCTTGGTTGTCCAATACAGCACCGATGTATTCACCTAATGCTACACCTTCTTTCATGGTTTCGGTAGATGTTTCAGACCATCCGTAGAATACTGGTCTGACGGAATTAGCAATGTATTCTGCAGCTTTGTCTAAAGCGGTATCCCAGTCTACTTCTTTGAGTTCTCCGTTTTCATCCCTAATCATTGGAACAAGTAATCTTTGGTCCATATCTTCCATAATTTTACTTGCACCTAATCTGCATGCGTGTCTTACAGCAACAACATGACCGTCTTTTACTAAGTAGTCTAAATCGTCACAGTTACAACCACAGAATGCACAGGTACAGTTTTCAACAATGTGATCATAATCAGTTACAGGTGGTTCATAAGTCATGGTCAATCAACTCCTCCCATTTACGTCCGTGATAAACAGGCAATTCACCTAAAGAATCCATGTTTTCAACAACATCGTCATCTTCTTCATCAACGTATTTTTTGTATACCCATCTCATTAAGTCAGCCATGAGTAATACTTTTCTGTCGGTTTTTTCGACAGTGCATCTAATTCCTTTGTAGGTAGGGTCAGAACAGCAGTAAGTGTCGTGACTTACAATGGTGTTAGCCCATGGTCCTTTACAAACGAATACAGTTCCTTCGTGAGGTGCATCTACTACTTCACCGAAATCGGTTTTTACAAGTACAGTATCCCAGTTGTTTACACCTAATTTTGCCATATCTCTAGGATCCATGTAGCAAGTACCGGAAGCGTTTTTGTATTCTTCTTTTAATGTGGATCCTCTTTTTTTACAAGCACCTTGGTAGATATCAGAACCGGTGTTTAACATACATTTTAAAACATCGGTAGTTCCTTCACCAGTAATTTTTACATCAGGTACTACAGGTTTTTCTAAATAAGTATTAGCATAATGCATAAGATTCTCCCCCTATTCTAACCATATAGCATTTACTGGGCAGAACATTTGGCATGTTCCACATTCTTCACATTTTTCAGGACTGAAAAGTTTGATAAAACCGTTTTCTACCATCATAACAACTTCTTCAGTCTTAGCACCATTACCACCAGCGTTTTCTGGACTGATAGCAGCATTTACAGGACAAGCGATTACACAAATCCCGCATCCTAAACAATTATCTTGTTCTACTTTAAGTTCCATATAATCACCTAGTCTTTAATTGCATCTAAAGCTTCTTTCCAAGTAGTTGAGCTAATAGGTGTGTGGTCAATTTCGGTTCTCTTTACAGTGATTGCACCGTTAGGACATGCTTTTGCACATGCTTTACATTTTACACAGTAGTCACCGTTAGCAATGACATGTTCCATTCTTGAACCAGGACCGGAGGATACAGGGAATGCTAAAGCGTTACATCCACAAATATCTACACAAGCTCCACAAGCTTGACATTTTTCATCGTCGATTTCAATAGAACCTTCAAATGGTTTTTTGTGTTTAGCAGCGTCAGTTGGACATACGCCTTCACACCATCCACAGAATACACAGAGTTCTGAGTCGATGACGGAGTTTCCTTTAACTACAGCGTTAGCAGGATCTAAGTCGTATTCTCCGTAGCTGCAAGATCTACATACTGCTTTGATAGCGGTAGTAGGACAAGCTTTTTTACATACTAAACAGTAGACACATTTGTCTTTGTCAATGACAATGGATTCTTTTCCAGTTTCTTTATCAACGACGATTGCTTCTGCAGGACATAATTCTTCACATACGCCACAGTAAATACATTCATCATCATCCACTTCGATTTCACCAGTCACTAAGTCAGCACGGTTTGGTAAAATCCTTTCGATAACGATTGCATCACGAGGACATGCGATTTCACATCTTTTACAGTAAATACATTCATCATCATCAATTTCTGAGAAAGCGTTATAATGAGGATATGCTTCAATTTCTTTGATTGGAGTGCCGTCAATAGTGCACATACCACATAATACACATTTACTTTCGTCAATGCTTATTCTTTGAACATCAAATTCATCTTTGAAGTTTTGAGCAATCTTTTCATGACCACTGAAGTATACGTCGTTTGAGATTCTGTGACGTGCGTCCACAGCAATTGCGTTTAAGGTAATTGCTTCTACAGGACAGGTTGATTCACAAATCCCACAACCTAAACAGGTAGAGTCATTGAAAGACAAGTTTCTAACTTCTTCAGCATCTCTTGTGATGTCAAAGTTGTTGTCTTTAACCTCTTTTAAATTTCTAATCATATTCAATCTCCAAAATTTTTATTGAATTAGTTGGGCAGTCTTCACTACAAAGTTCACAACCACAACATTGTATGGAGTCTGCATGCGCCTGCAATGATTCTAAGCTAATAGCCTGCATAGTGCATGCATTTACACATAAGCCGCAACCAATACAAGAATCTTCTATAATTACTTCGAAATTTCTTTCTCGGCAAATATTCACAATTTTACGACTCTGTTCCGGCTCGTCAAATATTGCCTCGGTCATTCTCAAAAAATCCCTGGGAGTCAGGTCGATGATTGTTCTTGCAACGTCAATGGAGTTCCAAGAAAGGTTTCTGCCATTCAGGTAATGTGAAATGGTAGACCGGTCAACGCCCAACTCATCAGCAATTGCTTGATGACTTTTACCAGCATCTTTCAACTTGACCGCAGCCAAATATTTTAAACCAGATGCAATATGTTTCGGCATTTTGAACCACCAATGTGTAATGATATAAAATATATTTACCTATATAAATATAGTTGCCTACTAGAATTAAATGGAAATCCTTATATATTACTGTGTGAATACTACACATTTCAAGTTTAGGATATTGGTTTAGAAGACTTAAAATAGAATGTATCAAAATATCCTAATTTTTTTATTATTGAAAGACAATATCAATAAATATAATGTAAAACAAAATGATATGCATCATATTTTTATGTAAAAAACTAAAAAATTACCTGAGATTTGTAATAACAATTTAGGCAAAAAGTATTACAAAATCATGAAAATCTGAAAAAAAAGTTTAGGTTAACCTAAAATGTGTAGTAACTACACATCAAAATCTCAAATCATTGAAATCATTGAAATTAGAGACATAAGAGCGAGTATTTCGGTTTTTTACCGGATGATGAAAAGTGATATTTTTTCCATGATTTCATCAAAAATTCATTGAATTTCACATCCGAAAGCCATGCACAAAATGTAAAGAAAACAAGTCATCGGACAAAAATGTGTAGTAACTACACATAATGTTGTGAAAAAATCAGCTCAAAAAAAAGGGTTAGATAGGTGATGGTTTTGGGCGTATAGATATCCATGAACTTTATTTGCCAACAAGCAATGTGTCCAGAATTTCGCTCCATGACTTAGAGTTGATGTTTTCCAGCTTCATTGCTGTTCTTGAAAGGATTCTGATATCCTGTGGACATGCTGTTACACAGGCCCCGCACAAGTTACAGAAATCCAGATTTGTAAAGGATTTGCCGTCAACGATTTCAACTGCATTGCATGGACATACATCCTGACATGCATGGCAGGATTCTCCCTTACAGATTTTTTCTTCATCTTCAATTAGCTCAAGCTTGCCTTCAAATGGTTTTGTGATTGTAATGGCATCCTTAGGGCATATCTCACTGCACCATGAACAGCTCACACAACTGCTCTCAGCAATGAATGTTTCACCGGTGACTTCAGGAACATCGATCTCATCAGAGTACATGCATGTTGAACAGACTTCCATGATTGCATTTTCAGGACATATCCTTTTGCAGACTCCACAGAAAATACATTTTGACACGTCCACTTCAATTGAATTGCCCACAACATCATTGGTTGCTGTAGGAACATTTTTGACTGTTATCGCTTCAGCAGGACACAGATCAGCACAGAATGAACAGAAGATACATTTTTCATCATCTATGTCGATTTCTCCCCTTACCAGTGCGGAACGGTCAGGAAGCACCCTTTTGAAGATGATAGAATCCTGAGGACATACATCATTGCATCTGCCGCAGTATATGCAGTCATCGTCATTGACGCTGCACTCAACGTCCCATTTAGGATAGACATCCAATTCACTGATGCTGACATTATCAATAGTTAAATCTAAAGCTCCGAATGGACATGCAGAAGAGCATAATCCGCAGAATGCACAGGAGTCACCGTTCACTGAAACAAGGTCCATCTCTATAAGTCCACGAGCAATAGGAACTGTAGGTCCCAGTCTCAATGAATCTGTAGGACATACTTCACAACATATCCCGCAGCCCACACAATTTTGGTCCTTGTAGGATAGCACTCTGTGTTCACTACCTTTTCTTTCTATATTAAACATGCCAATCTCCTCTTATGCTTTTGATATTGCTTGATTAGGACAATTCTGAATGCATAAGTCACAATCATCACATTTTTCAGCAATAATAGCTACATCACCGTTTTCTTCAACAAGTGCACCTTGTTCACAAATTTTAACACATAATCCCTGTACAGGACAATTTTCGATATGTCCGCAAGCCTCTGGATCTATTTTTACTGCCATAATAATACCTCTCAAAATATTAACATAATCATGTCAATTAGAATTTTTATCGAACTGTACATATAAACATATCGATTATTTTTTCACTGTTTTCAAAAAATAATAATATTTCCAATTTAGGATTACCTAATTCAAATTTAAATATACTCATTTTAAAAATCAATAAATTTAAAGAATACTTTAAGCAATTTATTAGTATCGATAAAATTTAATATTAATCAAAAAAAGTTTGATAATTATCAATATTTAATTCATATTAAAAATTCAATAAAAAGAGAATTGAGAAACGATACATCTTATTTCAAGAAAACATCAGATAACTGACGAGAAAAAAATGCCATTTAAGGTGTAGTAACTACACATATAAGTTAAAACAATACGATGTTTAGAAAAATTGTGGAACAAATGCACATCATCAAAAAGATATAATTAATACAAAAACCTATAATATTATAAGGGGATTATAAAATGAAAATAGTATCTATAGTCGGCAAGAAAAATACGGGAAAGACCTCACTGACAGTGAAAGTCATTGAAGAGCTAACAAGAAGGGGCTACAATGTAGCTTCCGTCAAGCATTCACACCATTCCATCGAAATGGACAAGGAAAATACGGACACCTGGAAGCACAAGCAGGCAGGCGCAAACCTTGTAGTTGGTGTCGGATCAACCACATTCTTCAATGCCCGCCAGGAAATGGACCTGAACAGGATACTGTTTTTATTAAAGCACTTTGACGAATTTGATTTTGTAATAATTGAAGGATACAAAAGCTACAATTACCCTAAAATCATCACATCCCCCGATGTTCGCGATGAATACACCATAAAGGAAGTGGATTCCTTTACGATTGACGATAATGGCGTCAAAGAACTGGCCGACCTCATAGAGCAGAGGGGCCATGACATTGTAGACACACTGTTTGCAAACAACTGCGGATTCAACAACGGCGAGGCAATTGCGGCCGAAATCCGTGAAGGCAACTTAAGTGTCACTGACTTGGATGAAACCTTAAGCTACCTGTCAATCGACGGACATGTTGTCGGACTGAATCATTTCGTAAGCGACTACTTAAAGCAAAGCGTTATGGGCGTTATAAACACATTGAACCTCAGGGACTATGACGTTGAGGACATCGGAAAAATCGAACTTGTCATTCCAACTGAAAATGTTTCTAAAAATCCGATTGATGCCGAATGCACAATCCTAATCAATGACAAGCCCCTTGAAATCAATGAATTCACCACAACCATCGTTTCAAATTCAATAAAGGGAATGATTAACTCAATCAAGACCGAAGACAATGTCAGGACAATAGATATTGAAATATCAGGCATTGCAGATGACTTAAAAGATGCCAGCATTACTCTCAAGACAAACGGCCATGATGTGGAGCTCAACGCATTCACACAGGGAATTCTAAAGGAAACAGTGTATGCAACAATCAGTTCATTGAGAATCGATGAGGAAATTTCCAAAATAACAGTCAGGGTGAGCGACAATGCTTGAGGATTTCACTCTGGACAAATACGAAAGGCCAATAGTTTCTTTAAGAATCACACTGACAAACAGATGCAACGTGAACTGTCTGTACTGCCACCACGACGGAATGGTAAAGTCCCGAGATGAGATGACAGCAGACGAGCTTTATACCATCTGCAAAATCGCCAAGAAACTTGGAGTTAAGAAAATCAGGCTTTCAGGCGGAGAGCCTCTTTTAAAAAAGGACATCGTTGAAATCGTTGAAAAGATTGCAAGCCTTGATTTTAAGGACATATCAATGACAACAAACGGAATCCTTCTTGAAAAGTATGCACAGGATTTGAAGGATGCCGGTCTTGACCGTGTCAACGTAAGCCTCGATACCCTTGACAGAAAGACATTCGAGTTCATCACCAAAAAGGACTATCTTGAGGATGCCAAAAGGGGAATCATCAAGGCGGTGGAAGTCGGACTGTATCCGGTTAAGATTAATATGGTCATCATGAAGGACATCAACCAGAATGAAATCGATGACATGTTCGAGTTCTGCAAGGAGCATGACATAGTGCTTCAACTCATAGAACTTATCGAAAGCGAAAACTGTGATGACGACAAGTTCAGTGCGGACTACCACTACAAGCTCGATGACATTGAAAGTGAACTGGCTGATATAGCTGATGAGGTGCATGAACGTAAATTTATGCAGGGTCGTAAAAAATATTACATAGACGGTGGAGAAATCGAGGTAGTCAAGCCTGTTGATAACGCTAGCTTTTGCGCAAAATGCTCCAGATTGAGGATAACACCTGACGGTAAAATCAAGCCATGCCTGTTAAGAAATGATAATCTGGTCGAGCTGATTTCACATGTGAGAAATGGCGAAAGCGAAGAAAGGCTTGAAGAAATATTCATAAATGGAATAAACAACCGTGAACCATTCAACTCTTAAAAAAAAAGAATAACAGCTTAAAATTAAGCTACAATAACATCTTTAAACAGCTCTTTGTCTGTTGATGATATGACTACCAATCTGCCATTCTTGGCATAACTGAATCCGTCGAAAGCAGGATCAGAGAATTCATATCCTTCGACACCGTTGATTGTTGTTTTGTTTGCTCCATCACCAGCGAGATCCCTTGTATAATTATCATCGGCAGGACCATTTAATGCACTGACAGAAAGTATTATTGCATCTCCTGAAGCATTAGTATATACTTTTGAAGAAAAGTTTAAATCAAGATTTGGATTGTCAATCTTTTCGTTATAAACAGATTCGTTTTCAAGTTCACTAAATCCGTTCGGAATAGCAAAATCGACTCCTGCGAGAGTTACATCTCCCTTTGGAGCGCCAAATAAAACATTAGAAAAATCATTGAAATTGAATGCACATGCTGTTGACATTCCAGCAATCAATATAAAAAAAGTTAAAATCACTAAAATCTTTTTATTCACAGTATCCCCAATATAACATAGTTAATTTCCAACGAGAAAAAAATAAAAAGGTAATAGGGATAACCCTATAACCATTTAGCTTTGGATACGTGGTCGGTAAATGGAAGTGGGTCGTCACTGCCCATACCTGGGATGTATCCGTAGGTTTCTCTTACTTTATTGTTTACAGTACTCCATACTTTAGCTACAGGGATTTCACATGGACATACTTCGGAACATTGTCCACAGTTGGTACATGCGTCAACCATGTGTACTAAACGTGTTAAGTGGAAGAATGGAGCAGCAGGAGTGTATCC
>NZ_CAJODJ010000053.1:0-10017 GCF_905233225.1 Methanobrevibacter sp. UBA212 | reverse complement strand
ATCTATTGCTTCACCATCAATAATAACATTATCTAAGTCAAATACTACAAGTTTAATCAATAATACCACCAATTATATTAAATCTAGCTCACTTAATCTGTCGTAAGCTCTTTCGACGCCTAATTTAGCGTCATCTTTGGTTTTTGCACCAGTACATACAACTTTACCGGAACCAAATAACAATAAGACCACTTTAGGGTCGGATAATCTGTATACTAAACCCGGAAATTGTTCAGGTTCGTATTCAGTATCTTCTAATTCCAAAGCTACCGCTTCTAAATTTAATGTGGATTCCAGATTTGCGGAAGCCACGATGTTTTGAATTTTAATATCAAATTCATGAGGAATTTCTGTATCGATAGTCCTCATCAAATCTACAGTTTTCTTGATTGCCAATTTGGAATCATCTATAGATTTCGCTCCAGTGCAAACAAGCTTACCAGAGCTAAATATTAATGCTGCTGTTTTGGGATCTTTTAGCTTAAAGACTAATCCCGGAAACTGTTCACGATTAAAATTAACCCCTTCCAAAGCTTCGGACACTTCAGTCAAGACGATGTCCTTTCCAATGCTTGCAGAAGCAACAATGTTTTCAATTTTAATATCAACATCGGTCAATTTAAAACCTCCAATTCATTTTTAAAAGTAGAATAGTAAAATTTAAGAAAACAAAAAATTAGTTAAATTTTTACTAGTTAAATATATTATTTAAATAGTATATAAATGTATGTTTATTTGGAAAATATTTTACAAATTTTAAAAAATTCGAAAATTTTAAATTTTTGAAATTAAGACTCCTTTATAAATGAAATTCAAATTCATGTATTGAAAATAGTTATTTATAAATGTTACTACATTTTAGTATTACATCACCAAAATCAAATAGGCAGACCCTTTTTGAAGGATATTTAAAAAAATTTGAAATCAAAATTGCTTTTGCTTCGCCAAATTGACTTGAACTCGTAAAATTGACCTCAGATAAAACTAAATCATTTATATATCTGGGATTACATAGGATAGGATAACGCCACTAATCAAAATCGGTGAAAAAAATAATGGTGATTTATATGAAAAAAATAAAAGAACCTGCATATTTTTTAAATTCCATTAAGGAAACCCATCCCTTTGATGACGAAAAAGATTTGATTAAAAAAATCAAGGAAAGCAAAGACTTCCGAAGAAATCCTGACATGGCCCCCAAACAAGAGGAATTGAATAAAAAAATAGTTCTTGACAAACTTGATGGTCTGATAAGCATTTTTGAAAATTATGAAGTCTGAAGCAATCAAATATTAATCTTAGGATCATTGGACTACTTCAGATTAGCCTTAAAAAGGGAAAATCTAAAAAAGCAGCAAAAAGATGAATTGCTGAAAGTAATATTTGAATATGGGGAGCATATCGAAAATTTCTATTTTACAATGCGCATACATCCGGAACACTTTTCATATTATGATTTAACTCCTGTGGAAGAAGAATTTGATAGATTGCAGCATTACATAGAGGATTTGGGCATATTGCCTAGGCTTTATGATGAAAACGTGGATTTAAGCATTTTTCTTGAAGATGATGAACTATCCTGCAATGGTTAGAAAACTCTGATTTAATGGCAAAATTTGACAGACAAGATTTTCAACTTCAATGATTTAGATATATATAACAATTAACTCTAACAAAATTGATACCATGATTGAAGTTGAAGTGAAAGCTAGAATCGATAGCTTTGAGGAAATGGAAAAGAGGCTCAAAGATCTTGGTGCAGTCAAGACAAAGGACGAGTTCCAGGAAGACATCTATTTTGCAAGCCCGATAGTTGACTTTGCCGAAACAGACGAGGCCTTAAGAATCAGGACTACAAACAACGACACTTTCATAACCTACAAGGGTCCGAAGCTCAACGAAAAGGCAAAGACCAGAAAGGAAGTGGAGATGACCATTGAAAGCGCAGCCAAAGCAAGCGACATTTTCACCGAAATCGGTTTCACTCCGGCAAGGACCGTCAGGAAAAATCGACAGTACTACCGATACGAAAACTTTGAAATATCACTTGATGACGTTGAGGGCCTTCCTCCATATATGGAGATAGAAATTGCCCTAAACGACAGCGAGGACTACACCGAAGCCCAAAGCAAAATATTCCAATTATTCGAAAAATTGGGCATCACAGACGGCTTTGAGAGAACCTCATATATGGAACTATTGGAAAACTTAAATAATGAAAAGTAACAAATATTATATATTAATAATATTTTATAGAGTGATATTTTGCAATATTTTATTAGTCATTATAACAAAGAATGCGAACTTACATTCCCCGAAGACATTACCATCTACGATACAACACTCAGGGACGGCGAGCAGACTCCAGGAGTATGCTTCAGTTTCGAGGACAAGATGGAAATAGCAAGAAAGCTTGACCAGTTCAAGATCCATCAGATTGAGGCCGGCTTTCCCATAGTCTCAGAAAGGGAAAAGGAAACGGTCAAGGCAATAGCAAACGAGGGCCTTGACGCCACAATCCTGGGGCTTACAAGGACAAAGCCGGAAGACATCGACGCAGCCCTTGACTGTGACGTGGACGGAGTAATCACCTTTGTTGGAACATCAGACATTCACCTTGACCACAAGATGCACATCACAAGGCAGGATGCCATAAACCTCTGTGAGACTGCGGTGGACTACGCAAAGGACCATGGGCTTTTCGTTGCATTCTCAGCCGAGGACGCCACAAGAACTGACATTGAATTCCTGAAAAGAATCTACGGCAAGGCTGAAGAGTGCGGAGCCAACAGGGTCCACATTGCAGACACAACCGGAGCGATAACACCTCAGGGAATCGACTATCTGGTAAGGGAACTCACCAAGGACCTGAAGCTTGACCTTGCGGTTCACCTCCACAACGACTTCGGCCTGGCAGTGATAAACTCAATCGTCGGAGTGCTTGCAGGTGCAAAGGCCGTTTCAACCACCGTGAACGGAATCGGCGAAAGGGCAGGTAACGCATCCCTTGAGGAGCTCATAATGGCCATGAAAATCCTCTACGGAAAGGACTACGGATTCAAGACCAAATACATTAAGGAGCTTTCAGACCTTGTCTCAAGGGCAAGCGGACTTCCGATACCATACAACAAGCCGGTTGTCGGAAACAACGTCTTCAGGCACGAGTCAGGAATCCATGTGGATGCGGTCATCGAAGAACCTCTCTGCTACGAGCCGTACCTTCCAGAGCTTGTGGGCCAAAAGCGCCAGCTGGTGCTTGGAAAGCATTCAGGCTGCAGGGCAGTCAGGGCAAAGCTCAACGAATGCGAGCTTGACGTAAGCGACGACGAGCTTATCGAAATCGTAAGGCAGGTCAAAAAGCAAAGGGAAGAGGGAAAATACATAAACGATCAGGTATTTAAGGAAATCGTTAAAAACACCAAAAAATAGGTTATGATCATGAACATTACAGAAAAGATACTTTCCGAAAAGGCAGGACATGAAGTAACTCCCGGAGAAATCATCGAGATTCCGGTGGACCTTGCAATGTCACACGACGGAACAAGCCCCCCTGCAATAAAGACATTCGAAAAGATTACCGACAGGGTATGGGATCCGGAAAAGATAGCAATCATATTCGACCACAACGTTCCGGCAAACACCATCGGTTCGGCCGAATTCCAAAAGGTGTGCCGTGAGTTCATCAAAAAGCAGAATATCACAAAAAACTACATTCACGGAGAGGGAATCTGCCACCAGATAGTTCCGGAAATGGGACTTGTGGAGCCGGGAAAGGTCATTGTGGGAGCCGATTCACACACATGCACATACGGTGCCTTCGGAGCGTTTTCAACAGGAATGGGAGCGACAGACCTTGCCATGGTATGGGCAACCGGAAAGACATGGTTCATGGTCCCCGAAGCCATAAGGATGAACATTACAGGCGAGCTGAACGAATACATCGCCCCAAAGGACATCATTCTAAACATAATAGGCACAATAGGAATAGCCGGCGCCACATACAAGACCGCAGAGTTCTGCGGAGACACAATAGAGAAGATGGGCGTTGAAGGAAGGGCCACCATGTGCAACATGGCAATCGAGATGGGAGCCAAAAACGGAATTATGGAACCCAACAGAGAAGTCATCGACTACATCTGCCGGAGGACAGGCAAGAAGGCTTCACAGCTGAACGTCATAAGATCAGATGCAGATGCACACTACGAAAGGGAGCTTGACTTCGACATAACAGACCTCGAGCCGCAGATAGCATGCCCTAATGATGTCGACAATGTCAAGGGAATATCCAAAATCGAAGGAACATCCATCGACCAGTGCCTAATCGGGTCATGCACAAACGGAAGGCTGTCAGATTTAAAAGACGCCGCCGAAATCCTTGAGGGCAACACAATCGACGACAGCATCAGGCTGCTGATACTTCCAGCCTCAAGGGAAATATACAGACAGGCCATTGAGCTTGGATACATCAACACATTCATTGATGCAGGAGCAATCATATGCAATCCGGGCTGCGGACCTTGCCTCGGAGGACACATGGGAGTGCTTTCGGAAGGCGAATCCTGCATTTCAACAACAAACAGGAACTTCAAGGGAAGGATGGGAGACCCTGCCTCTGAAGTCTACCTTTCAAACTCAAAGGTGGTTGCGGCATCAGCAATTACCGGAACAATTACAAATCCAAAGGATTTATAGTGATTAACATGACAAAAGATAAGAACGAAGCCAACAAGAGACTCATCGAAAAGATGGAAGATTTAGAGATAACCTACGGTCAGAAATTCTCCAACACCCAAAAGATTCTACTGACTACAGACGGCTCAATCACTGCAATTCTGGACGTGTTATACGGCAAGATAAGCCTGTTTACAATCGACCAGCATTTTGGAATAGCCGATGAAAGCCATGCCAAGCTGGTGGATGTCAATCCAGGTGATGAAATCAATTTCAGGGAAGTCCTGATGCACAAAAACACCAAGCCCCTGATATATGCTGTCTCACATGTCCCTCTCGGAAGGTGCAGCGAGGAGATATGCGCAGACCTTCTCAGGGCAGACATCCCGATTGGAAGGATTCTTAAAAACTACAATATCGAATCAAGACGGGAAGTCAAAAACATCTTCATCGAAAAGTCAAACGCAAAGCTCAAGGAACTCTTTAAGACCGATGAGGATTTCCTTGCAAGGGACTATGTCATCATACACGACGGTGAAATACTTATGTGGATTAAGGAAATGTTTCCTGTAAGCTACTTTACTGAAATCTAGTGGTAAAAATGAAATTCCAAGGAACAATAATCAAAAACGAAGTCAGAGAAAAGATAAACAAGCTTGAGGAGGAATACAACACAACCTTTTCAACAACACAGAAGCTGCTTTTATGCGAAAGGGGACCTATAACAACAATCCTTGACGTGCTGTACGGAGAGGTTAGCCTTTTCATGCTTGACCAGCACATTGAAAAGTCAAACAAAAAGACAGCAAAGGTACTCAACATCAATCCCGGAGATGAGATAGACTACAGAGAGGTCATTGTGCACAAGAGCGGCCGTCCGCTGGTTCATACAGTATCATGCATCCCCACATCAAGATGCAGCGATGAAGTCATTGATGATTTGATGGAGGAACGTCTCACCACCGGAAAAATCATCGAAAAGAACGATATGGAAACATATATCAGAATAAATAAAATTTCAATTGAAAAGCCTACTCCTACAATGGAGGAGCTCTTCAAGACAAATCAGCACATGCTATCCCGTGAATACGTAATGACACACAATAAAGAAGTGGTGATATGGACCAGGGAATCATGCCCGTTAAGTTACTTTAAAGTTTAGTGATTTAAATGAAATTTGAAGGAAAAATAGTAGAGAACAAATTAAACAAAAGACTGAAAGAGATAGAAAAGGAAAAGGATATAAAATTCTCAAATACCCAGAAAGTGCTCCTGACAGTTGAAGGATCAATTACAGCAATACTGGATGTGCTCTACGGCAAAGTGAGCATCTTCACATTAAGCAGACACTTCGAAAAGGCAAACCAGGACACTTCCGAACTTGTCGATATCGATGAGGGCGAAGAGATAAACTACAGGGAAGTAATCATCCACAGAAGAGGACAGCCTTTGATTTATGCTCTCTCCCTGATTGTGCTGGACAGATGCAAAGAGGAAGCACGCCAGGACATCATAGATGGGGAAATACCATTGGGGAAGGTGCTCAAAAATCATAAGGTCGAAAGCAGGCGTGAAATACAGCATATATACATTGAAAAGCCTGATGCGACATTAAAGGAGCTCTTCAAGACAAGCGAAGATTTCATAACCCGTAACTATATAGTGATAGAAAATGATGAAATCACCATATGGACCAAGGAATCATTCCCTATCAGCTATTTTTCAGATAAGATGTAGGTGAGAATATGGGTGTTAAGCTTAAGGATATAGTGGAACCGGAATCAATCACATTCAAGGACCTGGAAGGAAGGGTGGTGTCAATTGATGCATTCAACACACTTTATCAGTTCCTCTCAACAATAAGGCAAAGGGACGGAAGGCCGCTTACCGATGAGAACGGAAACATCACCTCACACCTGAGCGGAATCCTATACAGGAACTCCTCAATGATTGAAAAGGACATAAAGCCGATTTATATCTTTGACGGAAAGGCACCTGAACTCAAAAGCGAGACCCAGGCAAAAAGGCGGGAAGTGCGAGACGAGGCTGAACAGATTTACAAGCAAGCCCTGAAGGAAGGCGACACAGAAAAGGCCCGCAAGTTTGCAATGAGATCATCAAAACTGTCACCGGAAATAATAGAATCATCAAAAAAGCTTTTGACATACATGGGAATACCGTATGTCGAGGCAAAGGGCGAAGGGGAAGCCCAGGCCGCATATCTGGTGGCCAACGGAGATGCGTATGCCGTCGCATCACAGGATTATGACTGTTTATTGTTCGGAGCAAAAAGGGTTGTGAGAAACCTTGCAGTCAATTCAAACCTCGGAAACCTTGAATATTACCAACTGGACAAGGTGTTGAAGCAGCTGAACATAACAAGGGAGCAGCTGGTCGACATGGGAATCCTTATAGGCACCGACTTCTGCGAAGGCATGAAGGGAGTTGGGGCAAAGACCGCACTGAAGCTGGCGCACAACGGCAAATTGAAAGAAAAACTCGCAGAGCTTCAAAAGGAATCATCACACGACCTTGCAGAAGTGAGGGACATATTCCTGAAGCATAACGTCAATACCGATTATGAGATAAAATGGGAAAAACCTCAAAAGGACAAGATTATAGAATTCTTATGCTATGAGCACGGATTTTCCGAAGACAGAGTATCCAAGGCATCAGACAGGCTGAAAAACCTAAACTCCTCACAGGGAAGCCTGGATGCATGGTTTTAAAAAAAGATAAAACAGATTATCAAAACTCATTTTAAAAAATAAAAAACATTCAAAGTAATTGTTGCAACTATCTGCAACTATACATTAAAATTATATTACCCTATCCTTTTAAATACTAGTTAATAAAATAATATAATTAGGATTCTAAATATTGAGTAACCCTATACAATCTACCACCACACACCCCAAGATTGTATACAAAACACTTTAGAAATGGCAGCTGTCAAGGGGACAGTGAACGCCAATTTCATTATTCAATATATTCTATAGAATCCATGGTGTTGATGGTTTCTCACCACCACAAAACCCGGAAACCATCAATGCTCAATAAGGCGGGAAATCGCTGCCGAAAACTTTTTCTGCATATTTCATTGCCAGGTGAACCTGGTGCTTGTGGTTTATGATCATCTCTTTTTCAAAATATTCACGTGAAGGTGACCTTAAAATCAGTTTAAGCAAATTCTCATAGGTTTCGCATGCCAAATTCCTATCAAAACCGTATTCATCAATGATTTCTGGCGTCAGCTTTTCCAAACATGGAAACTCCAGTGTCTTGCAGACAGTATCTGTCGTGAAATAGGTCATCCGGATTAGCGGAGATACCGATGAAACCAGTACATGATTGCCGAGCTTTATCAATGGAGGAATTCCTGTTTTTCTGTACCTCTCCATTGAAGTGAGATTCCCATAGTTTTTGAGGTTGTAGCAGTGAAGCTCGGTGTAGAAGTCGGGCTTGAGCTCACAGATTAAATCAAGAATCTTACGTCCAAGTTCTGATTCGTAATATTCCTTTTTTATTGTTGAGATATACTCTGTCCTGTCAAAATTATAAAAATAGAACTGCCCGGGGGACAAGTCGTCAGTGTCGATGCGTCTTAAAAACTTCAGGGAAGTGACTCCCTCATTTCCGTGGACTCCTCCAATGAAGAGCTTGGTCGGTCCCCTGCCGTTGTCGATGTATCTGAAATAGGACATGAAAAAAAAATAGTTTGGAAGGAATCTATGTTCCTTCTTGCCAGTTTGCCATGTAGGCCTTCTGCTTGTCTGTCAATGAGTCGATTTCAATTCCCATGGCGTCCAGCTTCATGCTTGCCACGGTGTAGTCAATCTCATCAGGAGCCTTGGTGACGCCTACAGGCAGGTCGTTTTCAAGGATGTGTTTTGCAGACAGTGCCTGAACGGCAAAGCTCATGTCCATGATTTCTGCAGGGTGTCCCTGTCCACGTGCAGCTGAAAGGTTTACCAAACGGCCGTCAGCCAACAGATAGATTTTCCTACCGTCTTTTGTAGTGAACTCCTCAATGCTTTCACGAACTTCCTTGACCTCGGTTGAGATGGCTTCCAAATCAGGCCTGTTGATTTCAACGTTGAAGTGTCCTGAGTTTGCAAGCATACAGCCGTCCTTCATGTACTTGAAGTCATCGCCGCAGATGATGTCTGCATTTCCGGTTACGGTAATAATCAGGTCGGCCTGTTTTACAGCTTCCCTTATTGTCATTACACGGTATCCATCCATTCTTGCTTCAAGCGCACGGATAGGGTCGACTTCGGTTACGATTACATCGGCACCTAAACCTGCTGCCCTCAAGGCCAGTCCACGGCCGCACCATCCGTAACCGCAGACAACTACGGTTTTTCCTGCGATGACCATATTGGTTGTTCCCATGATGGCGTCAAAGCTTGACTGTCCGGTTCCGTAACGGTTGTCGAATAAGTATTTGGTATAAGCGTCATTAACGGCGATTACAGGGAATTTCAATGCGCCGTCGGCATGCATTGCCTGAAGCCTGTGCACACCGGTTGTGGTTTCCTCACATGCACCTTTGATGTGGCTCAACAATTCTTTCCTTTCGTTGTGAAGCACCATAATCATGTCCGCTCCGTCGTCAATGATTATGTCAGGCTTGTGGTCCAGCACCATGTTGATGGTCTGGTAGTATTCCTCATCATCCTGTTCTCTCCATCCGTAAACGTTAAGTCCCAAATCGGCTGCTCCTGCAACTGCATCGTCATGTGTGGACAGCGGGTTGCATCCGGTCATGGCCACTTCAGCTCCACCGGCCATAAGTGTCAAACCTATCCGATTGTTATTCCTTTGAACGGTTGGGTTTCTTCATATTCCTTTTTGATGGATTCCAAAACAGGCATGTGTTTTTGAACCCATTCGATTTTTCTTACACCTTCGGGTGCAAGTGACATGTCTTTTACTTTACTCATAATATCATCAAATTAAAAGTTGTTAATGATTAAATATTTGACTTGTAAGTTATTAAATATAACTAAAGAAAATGAATATTAGGTGATAACATGACATTAGTAAAAAACAAAAATAAGAATTTGCAATTAATACATAAGCCTAAACGCTTAAAATGTTTTACATATTCTTTAACTCAAGAAAAAAGAAAGGAAATAGAATTGCAAAAACGAAAAGAAAGAACTTTAACTTTATTGTGCAAGAATTCTCCGGCTTCTTTAAGCCGGGGATGAATTGCACATTTTAGTGGGTTGGTGTCTATATTTTTTTTATGTGGATGGGGTGGTGAGATTAGTTTTCAAATGCTCTCGGATAAATGCTATATTATATGTAGGTTATAATAATCTAATATAGAAAGATGGG
>NZ_CAJODJ010000052.1:0-10685 GCF_905233225.1 Methanobrevibacter sp. UBA212 | reverse complement strand
TTTTCAAAGTGAGAATTACTAAATGTAGTATTATCACAACCACCAGCAGTCAAATTACGTAAATAAACAGCACCACCATTCTTAACAGCAGAGTTATTTATAAAGTTACAATCATCAACCAAACCGTTGGAACCAGTCCAAATAACAGCACCACCACAACCAGACTCACCATAAGGACCAGTTGCAGTACCTAAAGCACGATTATCAGTGAAATTAGAACCTTCAATAGTACCATTAGTACCAAACCAGTAAACAGCACCACCATTAGCCTTAGCAGAATTATTCACAAATGTAGAATCTTCAATCCTACCATTTGTAGCACCATCATGCCAATCAATAGCACCACCATTAACACCAGCAGAGTTATTTTCAAAGCGAGAATTACTAAATGTAGTATTATCACAACCACCAGCAGTCAAATTATGTAAATAAACAGCACCACCATTCTTAACAGCAGAGTTATTAATGAAATTACAATTATCTACACGACCATTAGAACCTGTCCAAATAACAGCACCACCTTCACCAGAATCACCATAAGTACCAGTTGCAGTACCTAAAGCACGATTATCAGTGAAATTAGAACCTTCAATAGTACCATTATTACCATACCAATAAACAGCACCACCATTAGCCTTAGCAGAATTATTCACAAATGTAGAATTCTCGATTTTACCATTTGTAGCACCTGCATGCCAATCAATAGCACCACCATTAGTTCCAGCAAGGTTATTTTCAAAGTGAGAATTGACAAATGAATTGTTATCACATTCTGCTCTACCTTCAATACCACGTAAGAATACTGCTCCACCACGATTAATAGCGTCATTATGGATGAAATTACAGTTATCTACAGTACCATCAGATCCTGTCCACATAATAGCTCCACCATCTCCAGAGTTACCCATTGAACATTGAACATCTCCTTTAGCAGTGTTATTTGTGAAATTTGAATCTTTAATAATACCTCCTTGCCCAAACCAGAATACTGCTCCAGCATTAGATCCAGCAGTATTGTTTTCAAAGATACATTCTACACCTTCGTGCCAGTCGATAGCTCCACCATTTATGGAAGCAGTGTTATTAACAAAATTACATCTTGTAAAATCACTATTATGTGAATTTTCGAGATATACTGCTCCTCCAAATCCTTCCATAACTGTAAAATGGGTTACGGAATTTTTAGTAAAGGTAGAATCATATACTGCAGTATCATTTCCGGTGAGGAATACAGCACCACCTTTTAATGCAGTGTTATTTGTGAAAGATGATTTACTAATATTTACATTGTTCCCTTCAATATAAAATGCACCTCCACCAATACTTTCACTTTCATTTTTAGCATTAGCATGATTATCTGTGAAATTACTTGAAGTTACATTAATGTCATGTCCTACAATGTAAATCGCTCCACCGGCAGTTTTTGAATTTTTCAAAACGTCCGGCAAATCATATTTCAGGTCATGAGTTGCATTGTTATTTTCAAATAGAGAATTTTTAATAACAGTATTCTCTCCAGCAATATAACCAGATCCACCATTTATTGCGTGATTGTCTGTGAAATTTGATTCATCAATTAAAGTAGATCCGCCTTCAAAGTAGAAAGCACCACCTTTAATTGCTTCATTATCCTTAAATGAGGAATTGAATATGAAGTTGTCTGAACCGTTTACAGCAACAGCACCACCTAAACCACCTTTTTCATATTTAACAACAGCAGTATTATTGGTGAAAGTGGAATTAATTATATTTACATCATCACCTTGGATTGCAACACCACCACCGAAAGTAGTGAGTTTGTCTAATTCTGTGCTTACTGAAAATCTTAAATCATGAGTTGCAGTATTGTTATCTAATTCACAACCTAAAATTGTAGTATTAAATGCAATAATAAAGGCTGCTCCACCTTGAATCGCACTATTGGATGTGAAATTAGTATAATTAAGGGAGTTTAAAACACCATTAACATATACAGCCCCACCTTTAATAGCCTGATTCAAATCAAAGCTAACATCAGTAATTTTAGTATCATAACCGTTTACAGCAACAGCACCACCAAGACCGCCATCAGGATTGACTCCAATAGCATTGTTTTCAGAGAATAATAAATTATCCAATAAGGTGTTGTTACCTACAATATCAATAGCACCACCTTCAGCAGGTACACTATCAAATATAGGATTTAAGTTGTAAGTTAGGTTATGTGTAGCATTATTGTACTTGAATTGTGAATTTACAACAGTTGTGTTAACACCATTAACATAAGCTGCACCACCTTTAATAGCTCTATTATATGTAAAGTTAGCATTGTAAATAGTGGTATTAGTACCATTTACATATAGTGCACCACCCCTGATAGCTTCATTATCATTAAATATATTATCAGTAATATTTGTGTGATAACCATCAACAGAAATAGCACCACCAAGACCACCAGTAGGATTAGTACCTATAGCAGCATTATAGGTAAAGTTATTATAAGTTATAATAGAATAATCACCTCTAACAGCGATAGCACCACCTTTAGTAGTTAAGTTAATTACTGAACTAGAATTGAAATATAGACTATGTGTTGCATTATTATCATAGAATGTATTACCAGTAATGTTAGTATTAACACCATTAATGAATATTGAACCACCTTGAACAGCATTGTTTGTTGTGAAGAACATATCTTTTACAGTAGTATTAGCACCATCAACATATATAGCACCACCTCTAACTGCTTCATTCAAAGTAAACTGGCCATCATATATGGTAGTATTACCACCTTCTATAGCAATAGCACCACCAAGACCACCATTAATAGATCCTGAAGCAGTATTTCTTCTGAAAGTATTATTACCAGTTACTGCCACATTATTACCATTGATATAGATACCGCCACCCATAGTGAAAAGAGTTTCAGCACCAGGTTTGATTAAATCAATATCACGAGTGACAAGGTTGTCCTCAAATGTTGAATTATACACCTCAGTGTTTTGACCTTGAATATAAACAGCACCACCTTGAATAGCATTGTTTTCTTTTGCAGTGATTTTATCAAGAGTTATATCATTACCGTCAATATAAACAGCACCACCTTGAACAGCAGTGTTATTGTACAGGTTTATGTTTGAAGCGTCGACATTGTTACCCTCAATATAAACACCACCACCAAATGTAGCATCGTTTTGTGTGAAATTAACATTGCCAAAATCTGGATTTTGACCTATGATGTATAAACCTCCACCCAAACCAGTTTTTGTTGAAAAATTACCTTCAGCAACATTACTTTCAAAGGAAGTATCAAAAACGTTTACATTGTTACTTTCAACATACATAGCTCCACCGGAAGTAACTTTAGAAGAATTATCACTAATTTTACTTCCCAGATTATGAGTTGCAGTGTTATTTGTAAATGTTGAGTTGATTACAGTTGCATCATTTCCCTTAATATAAACAGCACCACCTTGAATAGCATTATTTTCAACTAATTTTGAATCGTAGATGCCAGCATTGGAACCTACAATTTGTATTGCTCCACCAATAGGTGCGGAATTATTCGTAAGGGTACAGTTTGTAATGTTTGCATTATTACCTTGAATATAGATAGCTCCACCATAATCATTTTCAGCAAAATTATTTTCAAATCTAGAGTTTACAACTACAGTGTTATCAGCCCTTTCAGGATCAACTGTATGAATATCCATCGCTCCACCAAATTTTTCAGCACTGTTATTGATGAATGTACAATTGTCTATGTAGTTATTTGGTCCAATAAAAGCAATAGCACCACCACCGCCACTTCTAGTAGGGTTCATGGTATTTTTTCCATAAGCTTTATTTCCTATGAAAGTTGTGTTATAAACTTTTATTGTCCCTTTGTGACATTCAATACCAGCACCATATGATGCAGAGTTATTTTCGATATAATTATTGGATATAACAACATCGTATGCATTTACACAATAAGCTGAACCATGTACTGCATTGGTGTTATTGATAAATATATTATTATCGAAAGAACAACCATTAGAAGTAACTTTAAAACATAACCCTAAAGAATTTGATTTAGCTTGCTCCTCAAGATTAATAGTTCCCTTATTGTTTATGAATAAATTATTGTTACCTCTAACAATAGGGCCACTTGTTCCAATACATACTATAATAGAAGCAGTATTATTATAGAATTCACAATTTTCAATTGTAGCTCTACTTCCAGCACCACCATCATAAGATATAATATATGACTTTTGATAAACAGTATTGTTTTCAAAAGTACAATTATAAAATGAAGTCGGTGCTTTAAGAGAAATTAAATTCCCTCTTTCAGGAATTATTGCATCCGGATCAATATTATCAGAAGTAGCATAATAATTTGCAAAATTAACACCAGTAATTTTACAAGTTTTTTCAAAATTAAACCTCGGCTTATTTTTATGTTGATTGGTAGCAGGTGGAAGAATAAATTGAGAAAGGTCAAGTGTAGCCTTCATACTGCTATCAATTGAGTTACCTCCATAAATATTAATAGATTTTTTTATTGTAAAATATTCAAACTCACCTTTATATGTCAAACCATTCAGGAAAACATTATCTCCATTCTGTAGATTTGGATTTGTGAGTAGTTCTCTTAATGCCTTCATAGTATTAGTAGACGGAGTCCAATCTCTACCTAAAACATTATTCTCATTGGAAGCACCCAAAACACTACTTTTAGAGCTTACGCTAACATTCTTTGTAATGTCTGCAGAGTCATTCAACTCTTTCTTTACATCATTAACTTGATTAGTAATTACATTATCATCAACTATTTGATTATTAACTGTATTAACATCAGTTGTTTGTGTTAAATTAAAGTCATTATCATTTTCAAGCGCACAAGACGCCTGAATAGTAAACATAAGAATAACTATAGCCATTATCACGATTAACTTTTTGCCTTTCATTTTTCGTTTTCACCCCCTGATCCAGTCAATTAATAAAAATTGAATAATCTCGGCAAACTAAGATTATTCTTATATATTTATATTCTTCCAAATATAAATAGTTTAACATATATAAAACAAAAAATAGACCATTTATGGGTAAATAAAAAATTACATCATAACATTAATATCAATAATCCTATAAATTTTTGAACGATTAACATTATATTGCAACTGTTAAAAAAAATCATTCATTTAATAAAAAATTAAAAAAAAAGTTAAATTAATGAATTTAATTTGTTCATCACCAATTTACAGATATACAAAATCATGAAATTATAAAACAAATATTTATTACAACATTTAATAAATCATTCATTTAAAAAAAAAGGTTTAATTAATGAATTTAATTTGTTCATCATTAACTAACAGATAATTAATCAAATCCTTTGAATTCAAATCCTCATTGGCCAAACTGACGGCAGTTATTTGCGAATTATTGTAGGTTCTGTAATATAAAATTCCATCATTGGTGTTGTAACATGATGTGTAAATGGTATATTCAAACAAATCCGGATCATCGATGAATGTACAACCATTCTGCTGCTCGACAGAGCCGAGAATATGGAAAAACTGGCTGACGCAACTTGCCTCATCTCCTGAAGAGTATGAATTTGCCCGTGTAAATGCTACCTTTGCAAATCTTGAGGATGACGACAAATCTCCGGGAAGACCGATTGCACCCATGCCCCTTGAATATTCATCCAAATCAATGCTTCCGCCAAAGGTATTTTCAGGATTTCTATTGGACAGGTTTCTATAATTATTTAAAGTGAATAGCTGTTTATCGAAAGGAGGATTATTGGTAAGAACACCTACAGGATTGTCATATATCTTCAATCCATCTTCCAACGGTTCAACCACAATGGATTTGCCGTTATTATCAGACAACATCCAATGAAGTGGAGATAATGGCAGTTCATCGGCAAAATTGATGTCAACAAGATTAATTTCACCAAGTAATTTTCGGGCTTCAAACACTGTAGATGCACTGCTTAGTATATATGGAATCAACTCAAAAGGGGCAATATTAATCATATTATTTTCACAGTCATTATAGACTGCATTACCTTCAAAGTTCAGTCCTGCAATAGACAATCCCTTTTCGTTGCATGCATCATAATATAGGGGATACTCATCAATGCCTGCAGCAATTCCGATTATGGCATAATGACTTTTAACGTCATTAATTTTTCTGTATTTGAACTCATAATTTCGAGGAGTTATTGTTACCCGTTCATTATATGAAATCTCATAATCAAAATTGCGTCCAAAATAATGCTTATCTGTAATATAATTGCTTGCTGTGCACACATTTTCACCTGCCGAAATTTGAATACATCAATGCTCTTGATTTAATTTCCCCAAAAGTATCTTCAATCAATAAATCACCATTCTTAAATACTGTTTGAAGATAATCTACACCATCACAGTCTATTGGAACTGTTTTAAATGAATTGTTTTCTTTGATTAATTTAAACCTTCCGGTTTTTGACTTTTTACTTGAATCCAGAGGGTTTTTAAATATGTCATGCCATACTCCGTCCCGCAGTTGTGCTGAACATTTGAATGCATTTCTTTGAGTGTCACGGGTTAGCGATGAGTGAAGACCGCCGCCCATACCGAAGATAATATTTTGAGCGGCCCAGCCGTTGGATTTCATTGCAAACAGTATATCCCTAATTTTGTGATAGTTCAAGCCGTCTCCCCACAAAAGACCAATGTTCAAGTCAAAAACCTTGTATCCTTTATCTGTCAAATGGGAGCCGAAACCCTGTGAAAGCAGATTCAAACAGTCAATTGTTGTTGAAACAGGTTCTCCACTATCCGGTCTGAATACAACCTTATTGCCTTCACCATCCAGGAAATTTAAGATAGCTTCATTCAGTTCGCTTCCTGACTTTCCCGCTTCGATTAAAAAATTCCTATAATCATATGAGTCAATTACTATGGATAGGATTCCTTCCCTTGCATTATCTATAACATTCATAATCTGGTCAAATTCGCCTTCAGGACCAAGTGAAGTCATGACACTGTGTTCTGTTGCCTGAACCGAAAATCCATATAAGTTGGAATCATTATAATAATTTTCAGGAATTGTCAATGCGGGAATAGTGTCGGTACCTGAAAAGCTAAGAAGATGAGCAGATCCGCAAAGCATTGATGATTCTGTTGATGTTGCTCCCCGATATCCGAAATCATGAAGCATAAAGTCCAGATTATCCTTTTGAGAACCTGTAACATCCAGATAAAAATTTGATAGTTTTCTGACTTCCGCAGACAGTGTTGCTACAGTTGAAGGATACCAAACCTGAAGGAGAAGTGATTCAAGGTAATTCACCAGCCAGTATGATTTCCTATCAGTGTTTTCAACAGTCATCAAAACGTTGCTGACATCCACAGGAGTTCCTTCAGCAACTGCCTTGATTTCAATAGGAAGTTTGCCATCGTATTCATCAAGGATATACTCCCAGCCTTCCTTGTTGAAAATGCCTTCCCCTATATGGGCTGATATGAGTTTATCCGCTTCGTCAATTTTTTCCTGAGTTACTACAGAGCCTTTTAAATACTTTTTAATTATATACTGGAGTCCGTAAAAAATTGTTTTATTGAACTCAGCACCTACCCTGCTTTCAAGGTATGAATAAATCTTTTCAGTGCCTTTTGGGTAAAAATAGTGATGAGTTACTTTATAACTATCAGTTAAAAGACAAATGTTGTTTTCAATCATAATATCCCCTTTAAATTGATATATGATTGTTATAAAATATAAATATTGCTAAAAAAAGAAAAAATAAGAAAAAGGAATCTAGATGTAACTAGTATCCTGTTTTCTGAAGTGTGCTTGTGGGTGATCGCATAATGGGCAAACTTCAGGAGCTTCCTTACCATAATGGATGTATCCACAATTGTTACATTTCCATGCGATTTCTTCGTCCTTTTTAAATACAGTGCCTGCTTTGATTTTGTCAGCTAATGCATTGTATCTGTCTTCGTGTGCCTTTTCGGTAGCACCTGCAGCATCAAACAAATTTGCTATATCATCAAAGCCTTCTTCACGAGCGGTTTCAGCGAATTCCTTATACATTGAAGTCCATTCGAAGTTTTCACCTGCTGCTGCATCTGCGAGATTGCTTTCAGTGTCAGGGACTTTGCCGCCGTTCAATAATTTGAACCAGATTTTTGCATGTTCTTTTTCATTGTCGGATGATTCCTGGAAAATCTCTTTAATTTCCACATAACCGTCCTTTTTAGCTTGAGAAGCATAAAATTCATATTTTACACGTGCTTGTGATTCACCGGCAAGTGCTGCTTTTAAATTTTCTTCGGTTTTTGTTCCTTTTAAATCTGCCATAATATCAAACCTCTAAATTAAAATATCATAAAAGACTATTTAAACATTTGGTGAGTAATCAGTAACTAAAAAAAATAAAAAAAAGTTAAGAGCTTATTTGAAGTTAGTAGCTCTTTCTTCGAAGTGTGCTTTTGGAACTCCGCAAACAGGACACATTTCAGGTGCTTGAGAACCTTTGAAAATGAATCCACAGTTTTCACATTTCCATTCAATTTCTTCTTCTTTTTTGAATACGGATTCTGCTTCAACATTTGCAAGTAAAGTTCTGTATCTTTCTTCATGTTCTTTTTCGATTGCGCCTACTTTTTCAAATAAGAATGCAATTTTTGCGAATCCTTCTTCTTTAGCGGTTTCTGCGAATTCTTTGTACATGGAAGTCCATTCTTCGTTTTCACCGTCGGCTGCTGCATTTAAGTTTTCAATTGTGTCAGGAATTTCTTCATCATGTAACAATTTATACCAGATTTTTGCATGTTCTCTTTCGTTTTTGGAAGTTTCCATGAAAATATCATGGATTTGAACATATCCTTCTTCTTTTGCTTTTGCAGCAAAGTATTGGTATTTGGTATGTGCTTGGGACTCACCAGCAAAAGCTGCTTGTAAGTTTGCTTCAGTTTTTGAACCTTTTAAATCTGCCATTTTATACATCTCCATTATTAATAATTGAAGTATTTATTCTATATAGAATGATAGAATATATATTAATCATCATTTAAAAATTTATTGAAAAATTTTTAAAATTGAGTCGAGTTATACTTATGAAAATATTGACAAAAAAAAGAGAATAGAAAGGTTATCTATTCTGAATATATTAAACCTACACCATAATTGACAAATAACAGGGCAAATCCGCCAAGAATAAGGTCAACTATCACTATACCAATGACCGGAATGATTGCTACTACTGATAAAATTAAAGCTAAAACAATCAAAAGAATGGATACAACAATTAGGAACAAGATAATGTTCAATATTCCAATTCTTTTTACGTCCGCAAATACTTCTCCAATGCTTAATGCATCGCCGATACTGCGTGATATAGCAAATCTTGCTTCAGCAATTATTGCAAATATTCCAAATATGATAAATATAATTACTGCGAAAACTGCCCAAATTCCTAAAGATCCTGCCATTTTATCCAATCCTGCTCCAATTGCACCAAACATGAATAAAAGAACAAGAGTAATGATAATTGGAATAATGAAGTAAACCAATCCGATAATTAATACTTTAATACCGTCTACAAAATTATTTGCAAAATCAAAATCAGGAATTTCATTAGAGTTATCAACTCCTCTTTTAATCACATCAATTGAATAACCGCTCAAAATAACTGAAAATACTATAGCAATTATTATTCCAATGATGGCCATAAATGAATTTGGTCCAAATAATCCGTAGAAAATCCCATCCATATCAGAAATAACAAAAATAAGACCTACAATCAAAAATTTTGTTAAATTAGAAAATGGATAAGATATCGACTTTGATAAAATATCACCCAAGCCCATTTTTTCACCTTATTGTAATTTATTTTAAACAAAAAACACTATATTAAAGTGTTAATAATAATTTTGTTTTATATAATATTTAAATATAATGTGAAATTTTTAAAAAAAAGAAAGAAAAGAATAGAATAAAATCTATTCATCGACACCGAAGGATTTTTTAAGTAAATCTGCGTTAACAAATCCTTCTTTGTAAATTTTACCAGTAGTTAAATCATTGATTACTACTTCTGCAGGAGCGAACATTCCTTTATCAATTTGGTAGAAATCAAATCCTGCTTCTTTAAATACATCGAAGAACGGTTTACCATATCCATCAGCAGCGGAAGATGGTAATTGAGCTGCTACATTAGCAATATCATCGCCTTCTTCAGATTCTACATAGTAGTAGGTTCTTCCACCGAATAATACTGCATCATTGGTTTTACCCATAGCTTTAAGTCCGTCTGGGTCAACAGGTGCGATTGGTGCAATACCTGCAGCATGTTTTACTTTTGTTACATCGAATTTAATGAATTCCAACATTTTGTAAGTTCCGTTTTCAACAACTCTTCCGGAAATTTGAATAGATCCGACTAAAGAAGAAGTAGGAGCTACAAGCAAGTAGACATTTTTAACATCAACATCACATTCATCAGCAATGTATTGAGCCACATCATCACCCGGCAATACATCAGCTTCTAAAGTTAAGATAGCTAAATCAGCATCTTTGTCTTCATAATCGATTTCTTCATAGGTTTCAGCCGGTTTTAATGCGATTGCACGAGCAGGACCTGAACCTAATGCGAAGAAATCTCCTACACTAACGGACCAACCTGCTTTTTGAGAACCTAAAGTTGAAATAGAAGGTGA
>NZ_CAJODJ010000051.1:0-9648 GCF_905233225.1 Methanobrevibacter sp. UBA212 | reverse complement strand
GTTTTATTGTACACAAAAGCACTGGCATTAATATTAAACCATAATTCCTTTTCCATCTCTTCATCAGGAACAAATTCAACCTTATCGGTTAAAATAAAAGTTTTATCGCACATATTCAACATCTTTTTTTTCACATTTTATTAGAATTATAAAAAAATCCTAAAAACATCATCACTTAATGACTAAAAATAATCATAAAGGATTGTTTTTTTTTAGAATATCATTATTATGAAACCGTGTTTTAAAAAAGAAAGGAAAAAAATTAACTTATTGAAGTTTTTCCCTATCTTTCTATATTACATATTATTAACCTACATATTATATGGCATTTATCCGAGAGCATTTGAAAACTAATCTCACCACTCCATCCACATAAAAAAAATATAGACACTATCCACTAAAATGTGCAATTCATCCCTGGCTTAAAGAAGCCGGAGAATTCTTGCACAATAAAGTTAAATGTGATGATACCTTTGGCATTGGTTTTCACGTAATAGGTTTTCTTGTTGAGCTTGATTTTCACCACTTGATTTGCACCGACAGGGTGGCATCGTCTCCAAGTATGATGATTTTAGCTTTGGTTCCGTCATAGTAATACATTACTATGTCTTCGTCATCGCTGAACCTTGAATAAACAGTGATTTTGCTTTTTTTAACTTCACCGGTCGCAGGATTTGTAACTGTAATTGTTGTGTAGCCCTGATTCAGTTTAAATTGCGGTGATTGAAAACAGTAATATGAGCAATATGAATGAGCCTAAAATCAGTTTGTTAAATTTCATATTAAACCTCACCATCATATATCAAAAATTTCTAAAATTAGTTGTTAAGATATTGGCCCTTAAAATATGATTTTGATGGTTTGGTGTAAAAAAATGGTGTGAAGGAAGATAACTGTTTAGTTATCTTCGAATCTTCTTCTGTCAATTAATTCTTGACGTTTACCTGGGTTCCAACCTCCGGATGCAGATTTTGCACGTCCAACTTGTTGAACGTATCCGGTAATTCTGTCATACCATTCTACATCTTCTTTTTCACCGCAGGTAGGACAAACATTGTTTAGTCCTTTCATTAAAGTTTTACATTTTAAACAGAAGCTTAATGCTGAGCTGTAAGCCCAGAATCCGATATCGGATTTTCTAGCAATCTTGTCAGTTAAGCTCATTAGGGAATCCGGATCGGAGTATGATTCTCCCATGAATGCATGGAAGATGTGACCACCAGGGGTTAAGCTGTGGTATTGTTCTTCAATTTTGATTTTTTCAATTAAGGATAATCCGGTGTCGACAGGCACGTGTGAGGAGTTTGTGTAGTAGTTAGCATTACCGTCTCCTTGCACGATAGCTTGGTCTTTGAATTGTTTTTTGTCGAGAGTTGCGAATCTGTAAGCTGTGGATTCAGCAGGGGTTTGTAAAACGGACCATCTGAGGCCGGTTTCTTCCTGTAATTTTTTAGCTCTGTCGTTTACATATTCAAGACATTTTACACCGAACTTGTTAGCATCAGGGTTTTCGATTCCTTCGCCGAATAAGGACAGTAACATTTCGTTAAGTCCGACAAAACCAAAGGACAAGGTTGAGTTTTGGATTCTGTAGTATGAATCTTCAGCAACTTGCTGTTTTAAGAATGGTAAAATGTGGAAATCGTTTAAACATTTTAATCCTTGTTCTCTTCTAAGCATTAAGGTTTCTACTGCAAGATCCATGTACTCATCTAAGTATTCGAATACTTGGGTTTCGTCTTTGGATTGGTATCCGATTCTTGGGAAGTTTAAGGTTACGTAAGCGAGGTTACCGGTTCTTAAACAGTCTTGGTCCCAGTCGCCGGTCCAGGTGTCCTGTAAACAGGTTCTGCATCCCATGTAGTTTGCCATTTTGTTACGGTATTTAGGGAACATGTTCACAAAGTAGGATGAACCGTATTTTGCTGACAGTTCGTGCACCAATCTGATGTCATCTTCGTATTCACTGGTCATTGTTTCCGGTCTTAAGGTATAGATAGTATTTGGGAATAAATGAGGTTTACCTTCATTGTCTCCGGCAAGCAAGGTTTCAGTGAATGCTCTTTGAATCAATCTGGTTTCTTCTTCAAAATCAGCGTAGGTTCCGACTTCAACACCTTTTGGTCCGTAAGCGGTTTCATCTTTCAGGAAGTCAGGAACACCAAATTCCAATGCCATGCTTGTGAATGGAACCTGTGATCCACGGGCTGCATATGCCATGTTCAGGTTGTAGACAAGCATTTGCACGGATTGTTTGATTTCGTCATAAGTTCTTCCTCTTGCGAATGGTGCAACAAACACGTTCCATAAGGACATTCCTTGTCCACCGGACATGTTCTGTTGTGCTGCAAGCATGATTTCACCAGTATGGTTCATTAAAGTTTCCATGTGATTTGGGGCGCCTGCAATGGAGGTGTGGTCACCAGTACCGTCGACTTTAAGTCCATATTTGATGAAAGTTCTTATATCATGCTGCATACAGTTGAGAGGTCTTCCAGCGAAGAATTCCAAATCGTGTATGTGAATGTCTCCTGCCATGTGGGCATCTGCCAGGTGTGCAGGCAACATTTTTAAGAGTGCGTATTGCTTTAATGCTTCGTCTGCTACATGCTTGTGGATACTTTCTGGGTTGTGGATCATGTTTGCGTTGTCCCTGTTACCGTTTTCGATTAAAGAGGTAATGTTGTATACAGGGATACCTAAACGGGTGTAACGGCTTCTTAAATCTTCTAAACCGTATTCAATCAATTTTGTGTTGACCATTTCCCTAATCATTGGAGCGGTCAGGTATTCCACATTCAATTTCTTGAGCTCTTTCCAGGTTTCTGTAGCAATTTCAAAAGCGGTTTCTTGGCTAGCACCGGTTTCTTCAATCAGGGTGTTAGCGATTTTTGATAAGTCAAATGCTTCAATAGTATCTCTGGAGGTACGTACTTTTAATTGAGTGCTTGCTAAGTATTTGTTTGCTATTTCCGGATCGATGTCTTCTAAACATTCGTGCACGATTTTTTTGATTTCCTTGGTTTTGATTCCGTCGTATAGCTGAGATACTACAGTTGCTATGATTTTGTCAGATTCAAAGAATGGGGTTTCCACCATTATTAATGATTTCATTAATTTTTCGTAACTAAATCTTTCTTTTATACCGTTATTTTTCTCTACGTTAATTTTAACGGTTTTATCTAAGTTATTTCCTAATTCTGATATTTTTTCCATTTAATTCACACCATTTTCCTAGTTTTTAAAAATTTCATTATCCCTAAGAGAGAGCATCCTCTCACTTGCTATTAATGTATGTAATCACTTGTATAATTATTGTTCGTATTGATACGAACATCTACTTAATACTTAGATTTTTATGGTATATAAATTGTTCGTCTTGTTACGAACAAAGTTCATATACTCTGATATTTTCTATATTTAACATATTAAAAATCAATTGTCCGAGAGCATTTGAAAAGTAATCAGAAAAATACATCCAGCGAACTCTGCTTGGACTTGTCACTTTCAAACAGTGAGTTGATACCGAACTCCTGAATCTCCAGACGCTGCTCAAGGTAATGTGATACTGGGTAACGATTGACCAGATCTCTTGAAATTTCAAGATACTTGGTAACTGATCCCTTTGAAACAGACAGGATTAGATTTCCTCCACATGTACATTTTCCGGTAAGCGGCATTCTGCGATATTTGGCACCGCACTTTGTGCACCTTACCTTCTGCTTGGAAAACGCCCTTGAGTTTCCCATGATGTCGGGCAGGAAATGGGATGTCAGTACCTTTTCGACAACTCCACGCTGGTCGACCGCACGTATGGTTTCTGCAAGTGTAATTTGAGCCTCCACCTTTTCCCTCATGGAAGGCAGCCTCTTGTAAAGGCAGACTGTAGGTCCTGCATGGATGTTTGAAGTGTGGTGGGAAAACATCAATCCCTCATACTGCTCGGGAGTTCCCAAATGCATTTCAACATTGTCAATATATTCTAAAACATCGGCAGGCTTGTGAGGAGTGTAGGTTTCATCGTAAAACTCGACAGGGAACCTTTCGAATATGTCCAGGTTGTGGGATTCGTCGTCTATCTCTTCAGGATCTATTCTTGAAGACAAAACTAAAGGAGCATCCATACTTCCCCCTCTTGTGTTAGGAAGATATGTCTTTGAAAAGTTGATCAATGCATCCAGAAGCAGCATTACGGCATCTTCGTCACTGTCACAGTTCCTACGTTTTGCTGAATGGAAATAAGGATGTGCGTAACATCCAAGTGCCTTTGTAAATCCGACTATTCTTCCCAAAACGCCGGCGGATGTGTGCGGTGCCAGGCCGGCCACAAGATGGCCGATCAGGTCGCTTTTTTCCTTGACGTTGTAGAACGGTTCCATATCATAATATCGGGTAAGCTCGTCATCAATGAACTGTGCTGTTCTAAGCAGATATTCTCCACAGTTGTCTGATATTACAATGTCCTGCACCCTTAACTCAACAATCTGGTCCTCATTTTCAATCGGGTTTCCATAGCAATCCTTTTCATAACCCATTTCATGCAGTTTTTCGACGCTGACTCCAATTTCTCTTGGGATGAAATGTGTCAAAGGCAAATCGGTGGAGTCATGACGGATTGTTCCGTCCTTGAAGGTGAACACCTCATGCTTTGCTCTGAGTATTCCCTTTTCAATAGGTTCGGGCAGTTTGGCTTCGGAAATCATACCTACAACGCCCTTCACCTCATCGACACGCCTTACCTTAACGTTGTCTGATGCCTTCTTAAGCATTGACGCCAATGGAACGGTTTTCATTGAAGGCTTGCTCATTTCGGTCGGATGGCCACATTTCGGACAAAGTGATCCGAAAGAGCTGATTCCACATTCCGGATTGGTACATTTCCTTCTGGATATGTCCACCTTGATGCTTCCTTTTTTGGCGGCGGTTGCAACCAGTCTTCTGGCTCCTCCATAATTGCCGATTGGAATCAGTCCGTGAGGGGCAGGTCTCATCAGCCTTTCCTTTGATTTTTCAGGCCTTCCGACACGGGTACCGATGTATGCCGGAGCCTTGTTTTTAATTTCAACAGGTGAAACCGCATTGACCGCCTCGATGGTTGTCTTCATCTCAGGCAACCTTTCGGATAAGGTGTTGAGCAGTGCATATGCATGGTCCTTGTCGATGATTATTTTGCCGTCCCTTACAATGTGGGGAACCCCAATAATCTCCAAAATCCTTTTCGGATAAGACAGGTCGAGCTTTATTCCCTCTTCTTCTGTGTAGGTTGACCTGGACTTTTCAAGCAGCTCAATCAATGTATTCAAATCGCCAATTGTCACATCGTTATAGCAGTAGGTGTATTTTGGATGAAGCGGAATGCCGTACTCTTTTGACAGCTCGAATGCCTCTGCAGAGGGCAGGTAGTCGTATTCCAGTTTATAAAGGTCCAAATCGGTGTTGTCCTTGTCGAATTTTTCGCTTCTCATCAGAAGCTGAATCCACCATTCCTCAACCCATCCGGACGGGTATAGAGGCTGGTTGTTTCTCAGGAATTCTCCGAACGCAACAAGCATGTCTCCTAAAAACAGTATTTCGGTAACGTCCTTTTTGACTTCACGAGCCTTCTTAACGCTGTCGAGTATCAAAACGTCTCCGTTTCTGAGCTTGACGATTGGCCCTTCGATGGAATCAACCGGAACGACACAGTTACCCTTTCCGGGGTATTCGATTTTAAGCTGTGTTCCGACTGCCAGAAATTCAAGCAATGCCATTGTTGCCGGGTGAACTCCCATTGTAGCAAGTCCTGTGTTTCTTGAACGACCGTATCTCAGTCTGAAAGCTCCCTTTTCTGAAGGATATCCTAAAATTGGCCTTCCGCCAATGATATCCTGAATGTATTTAGGTTCGCTGACAACATCGGAATCGTCACTTGAATCTGATGAATCGTCCTTTTTAGGCTTTGAATATTCGCTGAGCCATTCCCAATCGAGCCCTAATTTTTTGGAAATCTTGTGGATCTTTTTGGACTTTTGGATAACTCCCTCGACCATAGCCAGAAGCGCTCCTCCACGAATGTTGTTTGTTTCTACACGTTCCAGGTCCCTGTGGGACACCTCCACCTGGTCTGTCTGTTCTCCGGACACTTCAACCGGAATGTGATTTGCGGCGAATCTCACTTCCTCTGGTGTTGGTGAGTATTGCAGGTTTGTGACTTCGGATTCGTAAAGCTCCACTTCTTCCACATACCTTTCTATTTCATCGTCTATAGGTTTGAATGCCTCAATACCGATAGCCTGGCGAATCTTGTCTCCCAAAAGCACGGCCAATGCTGCAGCTGTACCTCCCGCACTTCTGATAGGTCCTGCAAAGTATACTCCAATGTATTTTGTTCCGTCAAAGTTGTCCTTGATTTTAACATCGGAAATACCTTCCAGAGGCGCTGCTACCACACCTTCTGTCAGGATGGCAAGAGCGGTCCTTAATCCCTGGTCGCATCTCTGCTCCTCATTCCAGTCGGCCTTTTCACCGGTCAGATTGAATTTTCCTGATGCGATTTCAGCGGCAATCTCAAAGGCAACAGATTCTCTGTCCATGTCGGTTTCCAATTCCTTGATTCTTTGTGCCACACCTTCGGGGCCAACAAGCCCCTCTACTCTTTCAGCTAAATCCTTTGCAAGTGGCACTTCGGTTTCGGTTTCAACATCTAAACCTTTAGACCTTGCTTCGTTAGCTATATCGTATAGGTGATTGGTTTCTTTTTCTAATCTATCAAAATAATCCATAGTATCGCCACAAGTTACAAAATTAATTTGGTATATAATGTATTGTTTTTTATCGTTATTAATGTTTTTTAGACAATACTTAAATATGCCAAAATCTTAATTATTAATGTATCTCGTAGTTGAATTTTGAAAATTAATATTGCTATAATGGTGATTTTAATGGCTGATGATAAACCAATAAACGCTATGTATGGTCAAAAAGTAAAATTAGACCTAAATAAACTTAGAAATAAGTCAAAAACAGAAACTGAAGAAAAAGTTGTTGAAGAGAAAGTTGTTGAGGAACCAGCAGTTGAAAATACTGTTCCTGAAGTTTCAGTTGAAGAAACTATTGACGAAGAACCTGTTGAAGAAGAGGTTGTTGAAGAAGAGGTTGTTGAGGAAGAGATAGTTGAAGAAACAGTTGAAGAGGAACCTGCTGAGGAAGAGGTTGTTGAGGAACCGGTTCACAATGAACCTAAAATCGAAGTTGTTGGAGAACCTGTTGAAGAGGAACCTAAAAAGAAACAACCAAAACAAAATTCTTCTAAAATTAATGATTTAAAAGACAAATTAGCTGAAAAAGATAAGAAATTATCCAACCAGTCTAATGAACTCAATTACTTAACCAATAAAGTAATTCCTAAGCTCAAAAAAGAAAATGCAGAGCTCAAAAAAGTCAAGAAGGAATTAACTGACGCACTTGAAAAATCCACAAGAAAATACTTCGATCAGCTTGACATCAATGCTGACTTAAGTAACAATATAGGTAAATTGGGTGCTGATGCTGCAGTTCACAAGGTAAGGGCTGATAAGTTAGAATCTGAAGTGGACACTATCAAAGAGGAATTAGGTGCTGAAATATCAGAACTTAAGGAAAAACTTGCAAATACCGATGTCGACAGCATCAAAAATGAAAACAGTAAATTGGTTAAGGAAATTGGTGATTTGAAAGACAAATTATCAGAGTCAAGAAAGGAAAACATATCACTTTCAGAAGAAGTTGACAAGCTAAGAGCAGAAATCATTGAGTTCGGAAACTATAAAGAGGAAGTTGAAGCTCAAATTAAAAAAGAGGTTGACGGATATAAGGAAGAAATTTCTGACCTCAGAACCAAACTCAAAGTCAAAGAAAGTAGCTATGATAAACTTTCAAATGAAACCAGTAAAACCATTTCCGATTTAAGAAAGCAAGTTGCAAAACTTGAAGAAAAATTGGAAAAAGAATCCAATAAAGGATTATTTAACAGATTCAAATAGATGATTAAATTCATCTATTAACTTATTTTTTTTATGAAAACCGATGATTATTTTATGGCTGAAGCTTTAAGGGAAGCTGAAAAATCTTTAAAAGAAGGCGGAATCCCAATCGGGGCTGTGCTTGTCAGGAATGGGGAAATCATATCACGAGGCCATAACAGACTGATTCAGAACGGTTCTGTCATTTTGCATGCCGAAATGGATGCAATTGAAAACGCAGGACGCCTTAATTATGATGATTACATTGACTGCACATTGTACACAACTCTGTCTCCCTGTCCGATGTGTTCCGGTGCCGTAATATTATACAACATTCCGAGGGTTGTTATTGGAGAGAACACGACACTTATGGGGGCCGAAAGCTTTCTCGAATGCAACGGCGTTGAAGTCAGGGTTTTAAATGATATCAAATGCCGTGACATGTTTTTGAGATTTGCCGCCAACAATTCTGAAATTTGGGATGAAGAACTTAAAAAAGTCGGCAACACTACAGAGGTGAACATAAATGGAGATAATAGTAACTGATGAGCGGGACGAAAGATTTATAGATATGTGTTCCTCATTCGGATGTGAAGTCACAGACCCTCAGGTAGTTCTGCTTTTAAGCAATTTCGGAAAAACCGTAGGCTGCGCCAGCTTTAAGGTATATGACTCAGAGTCCTGTGAAATAACAACACTGTTTTTAAACTCTTATGACAATAGGGAAAGAATATCCTATAAGCTGATCAGGCAACTTGAAAAGATAGCCATGGACTATGAATTCAAAAGCATCGTTGTCAGCTTCGATTCCAAAGAGGATATCCTGATTGAAATCTTTGAAAAATTAGATTACAGATTCGTGGATGAACTTCTAATGAAAAAGGAATTCAAAAGCTTGGTATGATATTAAATAATTAAATCAGATGATTGTGTAGTCATCTGAAATGATTTTTTTAAAGCAACATCATTGAGTTGATTATTTTTTTCGCTTCCGGAGGAAGGTTTGTCGTTTTGTTTAACTCTTTTAGTTTGTTTTTGTATTCCTCATTGGTTTGATTAAGTTCATCAATCTTTTTATCTTTTGTTTTCAGTTCATTATCTTTTGTTTTTATTTCATTGTCTTTTTTTTCGATTTCTTTGTCTTTTTCATCAAGTTTGTCGCCATATTCATCGTATACGAGCTTGTCTATTTCATTTTCAATATGCCTCATTCCAATCAGCCCCATTAATTTGTTTTGTTTTGTGTTAGAGGTAATGTGTTTCAGTATCATTCCTCCGAGAATAACTCCTATATCCATTTTCAAAAGTTCCATCTTTAATAATGGCTTTTTTGAAAACTTTTGCTAATGATTCAATGACTGAAGGAGCATGCTCTTTTAAGATAAATTTTGATATGGATGCTATATCAAGTGCCTCGGTATCAGTTAATTCTTTTTTTTGTTTTACTTTATTAATAATGTTTTCATATTTTTCCCAAAGTTCATTTTGGCTAAAATAGTAGTAATAAATCTTAATGTGCACTGAAGGCGAATATTCGTAGCATTCACAATTCTTATTCGGATTTTGGTGACTTGAACCTCTCCGACCTGTAGAGGTCGGAGATTCTTAGGTAATCCATTCTATATGAATGGAAATATTCTAAGCTATCCCCTAGGTCCCCTAGGTTCTG
>NZ_CAJODJ010000050.1:0-9853 GCF_905233225.1 Methanobrevibacter sp. UBA212 | reverse complement strand
TTGGTTGTTTTGTTGTAGGTCGCTTGGATTTTGACCTTTTTGCCCACTTTAAGTTTTTTCAAGATGTTTTTCTTGACTGTAACTTTTGCAACACCTTTCCTGTTGGTTTTTGCCTTGTAGGTTTTTCCCTTGAACTTGAACTTGATTACTTTTCCTTTAACGGCCTTTCCGTTGATTTTTAATGTAGCCTTTAAAACAAGCTTTTTGGCGGATTTCTTGACGCTGACCTTCTTGAGGGCCAATTTGATGACATCCTTATTGGCAGGGTTTTTGACGGTTACAAAGAAAGTGTTTGAGTAGAATTTCTCGTCTGAGTCCAGAATGACCTTGATCATGTGCTCACCTATGGTGAGTCCTTTAATGGATTCGCTAGCCTTTCCTGTTTCCAAACTGGCTGATTTGACGAATTTTCCATCAACGTAAATATCCATAACATCAGATGAAACAGGACATTTAATGTTTATATTCAGGGCATTTCCGGCTTCCAACTGATTTCTGTCCACATTGACCGAATATTCCGGAGAATTTCTGTCGACGTAAATGAAAACTTCATAATAGCCGGAATAGTTGCCCATAGTGTAGTTCACATAGAAGGGATGATTTCCCTCGGCCAGATTTTCCACCGGAATGATTGCTCGTCCGTCAACTACTTCAACTGTTATGACTGCGCTGCCCCACTGGTCTGCGTAATCGCCTATTCTGTTATATAGGGTTGCATTTCCTGAGGTTGCCTTAGAACCCTGAAGTATTATGGCACTTTTTTCGCCTACTGACATGTCATTAAAAAGGATTTCCGGAATAACTGCAAACACACAGCTTTCTGTCCTGCTGGGATATCTTTCATCCCCTGGATAAGTGGCGGTTGCATTGTATTTTCCTACCTTAAAATCGACCGCAGGAGCAAATATGGCCTCGCCTTCAGTCAGGAAAACCTCATATGACTTTCCGCTGATGTTGACGATTACCCTGTTTGAAACGGACTGCGGAAGTGCAATTCTAAATGAAATCCTATCGTCAAACAAAAATTCATCCATCAAGCCATCATCATCCTCCTCAGAGAACGGATAAAATTTGAACTCATATGTGAAATCAACCGTTTTTTCAACTTCATATGGCTCAACGGCACCGTTTTTCTGATAAATCGTTTTTATTTTATATATTCCAAAATTTGAAATTCCCAAGTCATTGGCATGGATATGCAAGCAAGAAATCTCCTCTTCAGAGTCAAAAGTCCTGTTATATGCCGCTGTTCCATTGTCTTCGACATATACACTAACGGTACCGTTTAAACCGGAAATGTCCTGAACATAAACGGCACAATAGAATTCATCATCCAAATCCACCGTATCGCTAACACTCACATTCACATCATCATTTTCTCCAATCGCATCATCAGAATCAATTGAAGCTTCTGTAGTGTTTCCTGCAGCCATTTCATCTGCCGCACTGGCGGCGGCGATTGTAAAAATGACCAGGATAAATCCCACAATTATCAAATATTTCATTTTCATGATTAATCACATCACTATATCAATAAGTTTGTGTGTAAACTATATTTAACAATTATGATGGATAGTATTGAAATCGGGAAAAATAGCTGAAATGAAATTAAAAAAATAAGAAAAATAAGGAATTGACTCCTTATTTTTTGACCTTAACGGTGTATTTTACGGTATCCTTGAGGTAGGTTGCCTGATAGGTTACCTTTTTGCCTTTTTTGAGCTTTTTAAGCACTTTTTTCTTGATGGTGAATTTGGCAACACCCTTCTTGTTTGTTTTGGCAGTGTATTTTTTGCCCTTGAACTTGAGGGTGATCTTTTTGCCCTTGAGGTATTTGCCGTTCACCTTGGCTAAAGTAGCCTTTATCACGAGCTTTTTGGCTGAACGTTTGACCTTGACCTTCTGGAGTTTCAATACGTGTTTTACTGTTAGCTTCTTGGTTACTTCAATGCCTAAAGCTTTTGTCGTGATTTTGTAGGTTCCAGGGTTCTGTGTGATAACGACTGTTGCAACACCATTGGCATTGGTGGTTACTGTCTTGAAGACCTTGCCGTTTACAAGGAAAGTGACCTGGGCGTTTGCGGCAACCTTGCCGTCAGTTCCATAGACCGTTACGGAGTATTTGGTGCCTGCTGAGTATATGACGCTCAAGTCGCCTGCAGTGATTTTAGGGTCAACGACCGTTTTGATGTTTACGCTGACTGTTTTGGTGAATGGGGAGTAGTTGTCATCACCAGTGTATCTGATTGTTGCGTTGTATGTGCCGTCTGCCAAGTCGGTAGGTTTTATGGTTGCTGAACCGTTGATTAAATCAGCGCCATAGTTTTTACCGCCGATGTTGACGATAATGCTACCTGTTGCGTTTTTAGGCAGGTTGACTGTGAATTGAGGAGTTTTGCTGTCGGTTGGAGTTGCAACATCAACGCTTGCATCAGGTTTTGAAACTTTCACTGTGGCAGATGCAGTATATTTGGTTCCGCTGGCGTCTTCAACCTCTACGCGAACTTGAGCTGTGCCGTTCAGTCCAGTTACCGGAATGGTGACCTTTCCTCCGGTGACTGGAGTTGTTGATACCTTTTCGCCATCCACATAAACGCTCACATTACCTGAGAAACCTTCAGGCAGGTCCATCGTGATGTTTCCGGATCCGTCGGAACTGAATGTCTGCGGAATGGTCAGGTTATTGATTTCAACCAAAATCTCGTATAAGATAGGTTCATATCCGCCATCACCGTCATACACATCAAATACGTGTTCGTCCAAATCATCGCCGATGTATTTGAATGATACGAAGTTGTCCTGTATCAGGTCGGCGGCGGAAATGCTTTCATTGATCTTGCCGTCTTTAAGCTCAACTGTCTTATATGGCTCGTTGTTGAGGATGATGGTGATGTTTCCTGTTGCGCTGCCAACATCGATTTCGACTCTTGCATCCTCACCCATTGCCACCAGACTGGACACGATTATCTTAGGTGAAAGCTCTATATCAGTGTATAAAGGTTCGATTTCAGTGTAGTTTCCTTCGTAAGCCACCTTAACATGATATTCTCCGTAACTCAAGCCCAAATCATTGACGTTGATTATGGCAGTGCCGTTTACAAGGGCAACTGTTTTCAATAGGCCATAGTCATAGCTTTCAGTATACGGGTCATATAATCCCAGATATGCTGACAGATTGCCTGTAGCGTCGCTTGGCAATACCAATGCGAAGAATGTTGAGTCGTTATCGCCGTCTCTCACTATCACATAACCTTCAATGGTAAAGTTATATGAGATTTCAGCGGCAGGATATTTGCTGTCACCTGGATATTTGACTGTGATTGTGTAGTTTCCTTCACCCAATCCTGTGAAATTGACTGTGGCTTCGCCTTCGATGATTGCGGCAGTGACGGTTTGACCGCCGATTGTTGCTGTGACATTTCCTGTTGCATCATCGGAAACTATGATGAAGAATGGGTAGAATGAATACAGCGGCATGACGTTGTCATCTTCAAGGTTGGCTATGTACAATAATTGGGCGAAAGTGAATTTGCCTGATTTCGTTAATTTTTCATGAGTCTTATCGCCTGAATATGTGATTTCATATGTGTGTTCGCCGATTGCGAGATCCTTTATGATGATTGCGGCCTCACCATGGTCAACAAACTCCATGGCATAGTCCTTTCCATCAATCAAGAGGCTTAAAGTTCCTGTTGCGTTAACATCATCGATGTCGAAATCTATCTCCTCATCGCCGTACATCACTTCCGGAACGTCAATCCATGTTACGGTGAATGTGCCTTCCTGTGAAATCGGATTATAATACCTGTAGAAGGTTGCGTTGATTTTCCAGCTGTGGGTTCCCAGGGTCAGGTTTTCCATGTCAATGTCGCCGGTAATGGTGGCGCTATAGTAGTCATCGAAGTAAATTTCCTTGCCTGCGACAAGCTTGCCGTCAACGTAAACCTCATATTCGAATCCTTGCGCATCCCTAGGGAGGTTGCTGATTATATATGCGTAATCCACATCTCCGAACTTGTTCAGTTTCTTGGCGAATTCGATGGTGACATTTGAATCCGGGCTGTTTTCAAATATCCTGAACTCATACTCCTTAAAGGTAACTCTATCTCCATCTTCACTGTAGATAACACAGAATGGATAATTAGTTATGTTTAATTTATCTAGAGGCAAATCAATTGAAACTGATCCTCTTGCAGGGCCATTATATATATCCAAATTTTCTTCAGGGCCCCAATAACTACCTAAAATAATGAAAACGGAGAGATTGCCTTTTACATTATCTGGTGAACTGACAGTTACTGTGTAATTTCCATTTTTCCAGACATATTTAGCGTAATCTACACGAGGAACGACACTAATATCCTCATTAACCACCTCAACATCATAGTCCTCACCTGTGTATTCGGCATAAATATCATAATCGCCGAACGGCAAATCACTTAATGAAATCTCGGCTTTGCCGTCCTTTAATTCAACAGTCTTGATTGTTACTTTATGGCCATCTTCAAATTCATAAACTGTCAAGTTTCCTGAAGCATTGCCAGGCAGTGTCAATGATATGACATCATTTCCATTATATGTGAATGTTTCAGGAACATGGATGACCGGCTCAACACAAATGGAATAGTTGCATGATTTTTCAGGGAAGTTTCCAGTGAGCGTGAAGGTCAGGTTGTATTCGCCTATCGGCAGGTTGTCGATGAAAAAAGAGTCATACATATAATCGACCTCGAAGGTCAATGTTTTGTTTGCAACGACAACTGAAACAGTTCCTTCTGCATAACAGGACAAATCAACTGTGAATTCCGTGCTTTTTCCAAATTCAATGTAGTCATCCATTTCATAGTCCTCACATTCAACATCGAAGTCGAAATCGAAAAGGAATGAGCCGTTGCCGGATTTATTAAAGTCCCCATTGCAGTATGTGATGTTGTAGGTGTGTTGCGTAAACTCCAAATCCTCATCGGACAGGTCTATCCTTATGCGGAAGCCGGAATAACCCTCGTCTATGTATTCTTCCACATCCCCGTCTCTGAATTTCTTATCGTCGATTAGAACTGTTATACTTCCAAAATCTGATGGCAGATATACCATGATTGAAGTTTCAACAGTTTTGTAAGAGTTGGCGATTATCCTGTCCGGAACATAGAATATTATGTCATCATAAATGAAATTGCGAACCTCTTCAAATGCATCGTAGCAATCATCGCCTGTGTAGTTAACTTTGAGAGTGTGCTTGCCCGGAATTAAATCCGCCAGATCCTTGAAATATTGAGAATAGTTTTCCTTTCCAGTGTATAGCAGGTTATCATCAAGGAAAATGGAATAATTATTTTTTAAATCCGATACAAGGTCAAAATAAAATTCAGCTTCATCATCACCGGTCAAGACGAAATCGGGAACAGCAAAATCAAATCTAGGAGCAGTATCAGTTATGAATAAAGTGTCATAATCTGAAGTCTCATTATAATAGCCATCACCAGAATAGACAACCTTAAACCAATGTGTGCTGCCAACTGAAAACATTTCGGCCAGATTTCCCAATTTTCCCAATTTAAGAGAATAGATATAAATATCGGAATCATCTTCATCCACAACATAATCCAAATTAGTTAATTCATCCTCAAATACCGGGTTACTCTCGTCATCAATGAAAACGGTAACATTTCCTTTTGCATCATTAGGGGCAGTGATTTCTGCAAAAGCATAGTCCTCATCTAAAGGAATGCCTCCTTCATCGTCAGTATTCAGAGATACGTCGACATCCTCATCGTCATAGTCGGAAAGCGTATCCCCTTCTCCACTATCGATTGAAACTGTCTCATCTACAGAATCATCGTTGTCGATTGCTGCAAGCGCATCTGAATCATCCGACGCGCTGACAGCACCTATTGTCAAAATGGCCAGTATCAAACCGACCATTATCAAATGCTTAATCTTCATAATTTCACATCTTAGCATATTCGTTTGAATATGATATAGTATTTTGACTGCAACTTATTTATAACATTCGGTTTGATGCGAACGAAATTGGCATTTTTTAAAAAATTAGATGGATTTAAAGTTGAATGATGTAAAATCCGATTATAAGCAATTCATGAAAAAAATAAAGAAATTTGAATATTTAATGCGTATTTTTAAACATTGTTTTAAATCAGCACGGAAGTTTTTGCAGAGGTTGTTTCCCAATTGAAACCTAAAGCGTGACTGTGCTCCCCTTATAGGTGGCCTTGACGCTTCTTATCTTTTTTGGCTTTTTGACGCTCAGCTTGGCGATGCCTTTTTTATTGGTTTTGACCTTGTAGACCTTGGAGTCGACCTTGATTTTCACAACTTCGTTTTTAACCTTCTTGTTGATTGTTGCCTTGACAATGAGCCTGTTTTTAGTCCTGCTTGCCTTTATGCTTATCGGCTTTACCCTAAACTTTTTGGTGAGCTTTGACCCCTTGTATGTGACCGTCAGCGTGTATCTTTTCTTTTTGAGCTTCATTGATTTTTTGAACTTCAGAACACCGTTCTTATCCGTTCTGACTTTATAGGTCTTGCCGTTGAACTTTACAGTCACCACCTTGGATATAAGAGGTTTTCCCTGCTTTGTTAGAAGTTTCATCTTCACATTGACTCCTTTGAAGGTGACTTCAGATGAAACGGGCTTGATTTTTGCCTTATATACTGTTACGACCCTCCACTGGTCAAGGTCCTCGAATCCGCTGGCGCCGTAATAGTCGATGTATATGTCATGTTCCCCCACTGCGAGGTTTTTAAGGGAGTATCTTGCAATTCCTTCCTTGATGATGACCTTATAAGGCTTATCGTCTATGTTGAATATCACATGGCCCCTGCAATCCTTTGGAACTTCCACCATGACGTATCCGTCTTCTCCTGCTGTAAATCTGTAGGTAACGCTGATTTTAGGGACAATCGTGAATGATGCCTCCACATCCTCGATGTCATAGTCATCGCCGCTGTAGCTTAAAAGCAGGTTATAATCTCCCGGAGCTAAGGAGTCTATTTTAGCCTCAGCATATCCGTTGGTGAGTCCAACAGTTCTGTAGAGGTTTCCGTTGACATAGACCATGAGGCTACCACAAGCATCTCCTGGAAGCTCAAGGAAAACCTTTGATGAGTCCATGTATTCGACCTCATCGGGAACATGGAAGCCGTAGTTTATCGTGAATTCGTAGGTCCTTTTAAGGGTGTAGAACTTGTCGTCACCTGCAAAGGAAACGGTCATGGTATAGTTTCCTGAACCGAGATTGGACACATCCACTTCAACCTGGTTGTTGACTATGTTTTCGCTGCGCTTGAATGGGTATCTTGTGCCGTTGATTTCGATTGTGAGGAGGTTGTTGTTGAGGGTGTCTGGCAGCATGACCTCTATTATGTTTTCATCGCCGTATGTGAATGGCACGATCCACACGTCGAAGTCATATGTCATGTTTACGGATTGGTTTTTGGTCCTTGAGAAGTCCTTGCCTTCGAAAGACACAGTGACCTCACGGTCAGTGTATTTTATGTAGTTTTCAAGGGAGAGTATGTACTCGCCGTTGGATGTCTTTGATGATGCCACCAGCCTGCCGTCGATGTATACCTTGACGCTTCCTGAGGCTTTGGATGATGCTTCAACCGAGATGCAGTCGTCATGGCTGATGTTTATGACCTTGGGTATGCTTATTAGCACATCGACTACGGTGAAGTTGAATGTCCTGTTGAACGGCCGGTAGTAGGAATCTCCGAGATATGATATCGTGACATTGTGCCTTCCCAAATCAAGACTTGAAAACAGGTCGGTCTGCCATGAAAGGACCGGCATTGCAGAGGTTCTCTCAACCAGTTTGCCGTCAATGTAAAGCTCAACCGTGCCGTTGGCTGACCTTGGAAAGACCAGCGCCACCTGGTGCTCCTTGTAGTGAAGGATCTCTTCTGGAAAGCGCAGGACGTCATAGTCCGGAGGATATGACATCACCTTCAGGGACTTTGTGATGTTGAGGTCAGCTCCGTTGTAGAATGCGGATACCTTATATGTCTTCATGTCCATCGGAGGATATACGTTGGCTATGATGATGAATTTAGGCTTTGGAAGCTTTATCGGGATTTCAAATGAATGGTCAGTAATCGTTTCGTTGTATATTGCCTCATCGTTTATCTTTATGCAGAACTCACCGGAGGCGCTTTCCGGAAGCTCGACTGATATGTTTCCCAAATCCTTTTCCCATACCTGCTCGTCGAATGTGACATTGATGTGTGAGGTTATGTCCTCTGATTCTAAAAGCGGTACGGTTTCAGTGGCGTTTGCATCCGTCAGGTTGTCCGCTGCGCTGACGCATGCCATAAATGCCAAAAGAAAAAGCAGGCTCGACACTACCATCCATCTAATCTTCATGAAAATAGTTTTATTCGAAGAGGTAAAAATAATTTTGCAAAATGAAATTTGCTTTAATGTGTGATGTTCGCTCAGGAAATGTGGTGTGAAATATCTGCGATGAATGTTTGATTAAAAAAAAGAAAAAGTATAAGGAGGTTATCTCCTTATTTAACTTTGATTTTAACTTTTTTGCTTATGCCATTGTAGTTTTTGTCTCCGGCGAATTTGACTGTTGCCTTATATGTGCCTTTTTTAGTTAACTTTTTGATTTTAAAGGTTGCTTTACCTTTGGCGTTTGTGGTTGCCTTGTAGGTTTTGCCTTTAATTTTTAAGGTAACTTTTGCATTCTTCAAAGCTTTGTTTAGGTTGGTCGTTAAAGTGATTGTGTACTTCTTGACTTTAACACTGTGTTTGAAGGTTTTCTTTTTGGCAGTCAATTTTGGCGTTGCCTTTTTGGCTGGCGCATTTGTATTTGTCGGAGTGCTTGGTGATCCGGCATCGCTTTTCTTGCTGACGATTATGTCTGCATAACTGGTTACTGCGTCGTGGTTTGCGTCAGGTATTGTCGTAATGCTTAAGACGTATGTTCCTTCATCCAATCCGTAAACAGAAATCTTATTTCCTGAAACATCAACGACAGCATTAGGATGGCCGAGAACATGAGCTTTAACACCAACAGAGTCGCCAAATGAAACGTAAGCTGAACCGACACTGCCGACTTCGAATTCTAGGCCGAATCCAACTAAGGAAGGAACCTTATCGATTGAAATATTCCTACTTAAATATGAAACATGAGAAAGTCAAGAAACCCGAATTTTCATATGTAATGCAATGTGTGTTTTCGCCATTATAATGGAATTTGCATTACATTTATATGAGATGTTTTCAAACTAAGTGATGCCAATGCCAAAACCGACTGTTAAAAAAAAGTATTTATTAATCTATATATAAATATGCATTCAATATAATTTAAAAAGACCATACAGTAAAATTTATTTTTCCTACACCCCAATCAAAGACTCAAAATATATATCCTATCAGCACAATACATTTAACCGTAAGAAACTTAGTGAGGTGACAACATGGCATTGGAAGGTGCTGAAAGAATAGATGAATTTTTAAACGAAGCGAAAGTGTTTTTCCTGGCAACAGTTGACGGAGACAAGCCTAAAAACAGGCCGTTAGGCTTTCACCTTTTAAAGGACGGCAAGATCTACTTTGGAGTGGGAGATTTCAAGGACGTCTACAAGCAGATGAGAAAAAACCCATACGTTGAAATCGTCGCCCTTGTGGAAACCGATTTCTTAAGGTATTACGGAAAAGCCGTCTTTGAAGAGGACTACACACTCGGGCAAAGCATTGTTGCAGGCAACGAATTCCTTCAGGGAATCTACAATGATGAAACCGGATTCAAGCTGGGAATCTTCCACCTTGAAGAGGCAACAGCCGAAATCCGTGACATCACCGGAAAAATAAACAAATCATACG
>NZ_CAJODJ010000049.1:0-11150 GCF_905233225.1 Methanobrevibacter sp. UBA212 | reverse complement strand
GAATTTAAGAAAATACAGTGATGCCGTTGTCTATAACAGTTACGGTCCGACTGAAACAACAATTACATCAAACAACAAGGAAGTGACTGATGTAAATGATCTGACTGTAGGGCCTCCTTTGGCTAACTATGTCACTGATGTCCGTGATATTGACGGCAGATTGGTGCCTGATGGTGTCATGGGCGAACTGTATATCGGAGGTACCGGTGTTGGTAAAGGATACTACAACATGCCTGGAAAAACCGAAGAGGTTTTCCTGACCATCAATGGCATTCCATATTATAGAAGTGGGGACTATGCCATCAAGCTTCCAAATGGTGAAATTGATATCAAGGGAAGAATTGACAATCAGATTAAGTTAAGAGGATTAAGGATCGAAATCGGAGAAATTGAAACTAACATAGGCAACTATCCGGACATCAAACAGGCGGTTGTAGTAATTAAAAAGATCAACAACAACGACCATTTATGTGCGTACTATGTTGGCGATGGGGCAATTGACAGTGATGACTTAAAAGAGTTCTTAAAAGACCGTCTCACCGATTATATGGTTCCAACAGTATTTGTGCAGATTGATGAGATGCCGCAAACCCCTAATGGTAAAACGGACATCAAAAAACTTCCTGAACCAAGGATAGAAATGAATTATGTGGCTCCAAAAACAAAACTCGAACATGAAATCTGTGCAATATTCTCAACCATATTGGATGTGGAACCTGTTGGTGCAGAGGATAATTTCTTTGAAATTGGAGGAACTTCACTTATTGCTTCTAAATTAATTATAAAACTGCTTAAACAAGGATACAGTGTAAGATATGACGATATTTTCATGAATAAAACTCCTAGAGCGCTGGCAAAAGTATTATCTGGTGAAAGCGATTCTGAATCAGAGTTGGATGTGGAAGAGGATGTTGTCAAAAACTACAACTACAATGAAATCAACAAGCTTCTCGAAGAAAATACGATGGAAAACTTCCTTGAGGGTGAAAGACTTGAACTGGGCAACGTTCTGCTGACGGGAGTTACTGGATTTTTAGGAATCCATATATTATATGAATTCATCAAGAACGAAGATGGAAAAATCTATTGTATGTTGAGAAAAGGTGAGTTTGATTCCTGTGAAGAACGTTTAATCGATTTGATGGACTATTACTTTGATGAAGACCTGACAGGACTAATCGGATCACGCATCATTTTAAGTGAAGGGGACATAACAGAAAGTGATGACTTCAAGAAACTTGAAGGCGAACCGATTGACACAATAATAAATGCTGCAGCTCTCGTAAAACATTACACCGCTGATGATTACATATTCAAAGTTAATGTCGACGGCGTAATTAATGGACTTAAATTCGCCCAGGCAGGGAATAATGTCAGATATATTCAGACCTCCACAATAAGCGTTCTTTCCTCATACTCCTTAAATGAGGAGGAATATCCAAATCCTAGATATGATGAGCGGACATTATACTATGAACAGTCTCTGGAAAACAAATACATATGCAGTAAATTTTTGGCTGAAAGGATGGTATTGGAAGCGGCGACCAATGGGCTTTCAGTAAAAATAATGAGGCTTGGAAACCTGATGAGCCGTTACTCAGATGGTTTATTCCAGAAAAACTACGACACCAATGCATTCCTAAACAACATAAAAGCCATTAATAAACTGAAAGCTATCAACACTGTCATGGCCAATACACAAACAGACATGAGCCAAATAGATTGTGTTGCAAAAGGAATTCTTGAACTGTCCAAGACTCCGGAAAAATGCAGAGTGTTCCACTGTATGAATAACAACTATATTCCTCTTAGAAACATAGTTGATGCATTCAATTCATACGGTAATGGAATTGAGGAAGTTGATATTGATAGATTTAAACAAATTTATGAACAAAACATCAACGAGAATATTCAGGGCATAATCACTGCAGATCTTGCAATCGACGACCTTGGTGAGGAAAACGACTTCGATGGCAATGTTAAAATTGAACAGACCACTGAAATTCTTCATTCATTAGGATTTGACTGGCCCGAACCAGATGAAAACTATCTTAAAAGATTAATAGATTATTTAAATAAATTGAATTACTTTGAATAGGGATAACATGTCAAATGAAATAATTTCTCATAAATTTAAAGAGTTGCTGTTGCCATCGATTCTTATAGCAATGGCTTTAAATATTTCTTCAATTGTTGATTCGAGTTTTGTTGCAACATTCATTGGGTCTAATGGGCTGGCTGCATTGCAGACATTATCACCATTGATATTGTTGATTACGATATTTGAATGGTTATTTGGATTGGGCGGCCAAATATTGTCATTAAGTAAGAAGGCGGAATTCGATGAGGATGGAAGCAATCATTATTTCACAATAGCAATGCTTTCAACTATGGTTTTGGCGATTTTGATTTTTTTGGCATGTTTTTTATTTGAAGATGCATTAATTTCAATATTGCATCCGGTAGCTGATGCAATTCAATATGTAAAAGCATATGGATTTTATTTATTCATCTGTTTTCCAATAGTGACAGTATTGGGCGTGTTAACTCAATTCATTCGTGTGGATGGCCAGCCAAAATTTGCTTCAGCATTAATTGTTATTGCAAACCTCATCAATATAATTTTGGATTATTTGTTTCTGGTCGTTTTTCATATGGGAATCGAAGGTGCATCACTTGCAATGCTTATCGGATATGTAGTTGCATTCATTTTAGCTTTTAAATATCATTTTGATTCAAAAAGGACTTTCAAATTTGTTTTGTCCAAAGTAAAACTCAGAACATGGATTACTTCAACAGTTGAAATAATCAAAGTAGGCCTTCCAGGTGCAAGCATGGGTGTTTTCAATGTAATATTGATTTATGTTATTAATTTGACCCTCGGCGCATCCTTGGGCGTATTAGGTTTGGACATATTTAATGTATGTGTGAATTCATTATTGATTATAAGTATTTTCATTGTAGGATTTTCGGAAACGTTATCATCTGTTGTGCCTGTCTTTTACTCTCAAAATGATTTTTTTAATGTGCAGTATATTGTAAGAAAATCGCTTTTGTTATCGCTTGTCTTTTCAATAGCATTCACTATATTCATATTGGTCTATCCTGATGGAATCCTGATGTTTTTTAACCTTGCAGATGTGCATAATGATGCATTGGTTGAAAATGCTCTTAGAATATATTCATTAGCATTCATTCCTATGGCAGTTTCAACTACGCTGATATTTTATTATGAAGGAATTGAAAGACCTATTGAATCAGGTATTATTGCCCTCATTTCAGAGTTGCTTGGACCGTTAGGGTTTACATTCGCATTATACCCCCTCATTGGCGTAACAAGTGTTTGGATATCTTTCCCATTGGGATTTGTTTTATCAATTGTGCTTGTTGCAATTTATGTAAAATTTGTTGAAAGAAAAGAGACGGAATATTCAGGACTCTTTTTCGTTAAAAAGGGATTGATTGAAAAATCAAGAAACTATACCCTTAAATCTAAAGATGATGATGTGAAAAATGAAATGTTCAATCATCTGGAAAGCTTGGATGTTGATGCGGCATATTGTGAAACGTTAAATCAAATAATCAACATCATTTTTGAATCAAACGATGGAAACGTATCTATAGAGACATTGCTCATTGATTATGATGATAGGGTAATCGTTAATATGAAAGATGAAGGAAAAAGGGAAGTAATGGCAGACATTAAAAAATCATTTTCAAAAGAGAACATTAAATTCACTGAAGTATTGGACTTTAACAATATTGAATATGTATTTGATAAAGATCCTAAATCTGCCGGTGGCGAAAAGCAATAACATTAAGTGGGGGCATTTGAGTGTTTGCAGATTTGCAAAATAACGTTTGCCTATTTTTTAAATTCTTCTAAAAATTCTCTAAACAGGAATATAAATCTTGAATAGTCATAATTGTAAACAAATTCATCGGCATCAAAAATATTGATTTTTAGGTTTTCAATTTTGTCTTTAAGTGGATATATGTCGAATTCAGGAGAATAGTAAATGTCTTCAGAAGCTCCGACAATAAATGTTTTAGCTTTAATATTGGATTATTTATTAAATTGTTTAAGAATTCTTAAATTTTTTAAATTTTAAATTTTTTTTATTGCTTTTATTTTTCAATATTTTATTTTACAGGATTTTTCATATATAGTTAGTTACCAAACTTTTATTATAGATGAATGACAAATAATAGATTATGTCAGGAAAATCTACAATTAAAGTTTTAAAAAAAGTTAACAAAACAACTCTGGATGAGGAAATTGCGAAGTATGTGGCTTACCATAGGTATTATCAAAGGTTAATTGCAATTAGAATCATTAGTGAAGGACATTCTATTGCTGAAGCTGCAAGAATAATTGGAAAATCTTATCAAACGGTCCACAGATGGGCTAAAACATGTGAATCTGAAGGATTGGAAGGTTTGAAACCTTCTTTTGGTGGTGGAAGGCCATCAAAATTAACTTATGATCAACTAATTGAATTGGATAAAATTATAGAAGAAACACCAAATATGTCAATGAAGGACGTACATTTAATTGTTAATAAAAAATTCGATGTAGATTACAGTTTAAAGCAAATAGGAAAAATTGTAAAGAAATTAGGATACAATTATAGCAAAGCATATCCCAAATTTTCAAAATCACCAGAAGATGCAGAAGAACAGTTAAAAAAAACTTAAAAGAACACGACGTTACAACAAACGATATTATGGTCTTATTTGATGAAGCATCTTTCCAAAATGAACCATATACACAAAAATCACTATATAAACGAGGAACAAAACATACACAAATAGTGAATCCTTACAAATTCAAAATCAACGCCACAGGATTATTAACAATTAATGGAAACTCGATCATCACAATAACAAATTCCTCAACTGCTCCAGAAATTGCAATATCACTATTAGAATTAAGATGTGCAAACACAAATAATAAAAATACTATAAAATATTATAAAAATATATAAGAAAGGGGAGGATATTCGATTTATGATAAAATTACACGAGTTATTAGATAAATATAAAATAGATTATACAAAATTCCCCGAAGGAATATTGGATATTGAGATAAATAATGAATTAGATAATTTCACTAACTTCTCAAAAGAAAGTAATAATGTATATGTTTTCAAAGGAGAATACATATCTGTTAGACGAGTTAAAGAACTCACAGAACTTGTAAAAATAGTGATTGACTTAAGGAATTTACCCTCACAAAAGAAAATTAGAATGGTAAAAGAAATAATGGATGATGAAAATAATGAACTTGAAAAATATGATATGCCATTAACCGAATTAATGAAGACAATCAATGAAGTGAAATCTAAACGAGTTGTATTCTATTATAAAAATATAAAAGGAAATACTTTTGGTAATTATTACAATTATGATATCTTTGGAGAGAGAAGAGCTCAATCATGAATAAAAAAATAATTGAAACTATATTCAATAATATAATACAAGAAGTTAATTTAACAGATGAAGAAATAGATGAACATTTAATGGAAAATAATGAAAATAATGAAGTTTTTGCAGAAAAAAGAATTAAAAGTCCTTGAAAAATATAAAGATAATACGACCTCAACAATTGCTAGAATTATTGAAAAACACTGCAATCGTGAATCATTAAACAATGTGAAAAAAAGAAGAGAAATAAGAAGAAAAATTACACTAAACCTCTTAAATAAAGAAAATATAATAAGTAAAATGCAAACCGAACAAAGGTTATGCTTGATTCTTGATAATTATAGCGTTCACAAATCTGCTTTTATCAAAAAAATAGCATTACACCTAAATATTACATTAATCTATCTCCCACCATACTCTCCACACTTAAACCCAATCGAACAAATTTGGAGACAAATGAAAAGAGAAATAAAACATTATTATCTAAAATCAAAAGAATATTTGGAAGATCTAACCATAAAGACTTATACCAAATCGATTTTAGATACAAAAGTTTATGATAAATGGTTCGAAACATATATACCAAAAAGTTTGGTAATTAACTATAAAAAAAATATTTGAGTAGTTGATACTCAAATTAATATAGTCTATATGCGTCATATGCTGTGATAAGGCCGTAGATTATATGCACTATGTATTGGATTGTCTGGTCTATGTTGAAATGAAAGAGCGCTACTGATATGATGACTGCAATTATAAAAAATATTGCTCCTCTAAGTTTGTATCCCTCTATTGCCTGACCTAAACCTGGAATGAAAAATGAAAAAATTCCATTAGTTACTGCATCGCTTTCTACCAAATAACTCACCTCAAATTGTTTTCATTTAAAGTTTTAGGAATACCTAAATATATAATTTGTGGAAAATAATTTACCTTTTTTAAGTCATGCTTGTTAAAAAGTAAAGTATATTAATGTTTCATTTTTAAAATATCAATGTGATACTATGAAATTAAAACATTTTTTAATAATTGGTTTGGCTATTGCATTTATTGCAGTCGGCCCATTGTCCGCAGCGGAGGATGATGACGTAAGTATATTGAGTGCATTGGACATCACTCCTTTCAACGAGGATACAAATGTAACAATTGATGGAATTAACTTCAATGTGCCTAAAGGTTATGGGGAACAAAAAGACCTCGCAAAGGATGATGATAAATATAATTTGGGAAGCGAAGAGGTTACCTTAAGCAATCACCAGTACCTGAATGAAAAGGGCGACATGCTTAATCTCCAGGTGATTTTCATCAAGGACAAAAACTATACTATGGATTCATTAACTCCTGAGAATGGTGCAGTCAAAAAAACCATTAACGGCAAAGAGGGATTCTACTACGAACAGGACGATGTTGCAATATTCATGTACGCTCAGGATGGAAAAAGTGTTCAGGTCACCGGCAAAAAGGATGTTGTATCTAAAGTGGTTGTATAGGCTCAAGTAATATTTTTTAAACATGTGGCCACCTGCCACGTATACATTTTTTTTAACTTTCATTAAAGACGATTTTGAAATGGAAATGGGTAGATACAGTTCATTTGTTGACCATGATGACTATTTCGAGAACAATGATGGCCGTCAGGTGAAAATTATCAACGGCACATATGTGGAATATTTTGATTCAGTTAAGGAAAAATCCGGCGTCTTGGAAATAATCAAAGTAGACGGGGATTAATATGTTGTCGATTCCTCTTTTGACGGCGATGACAAAAGCAAAACCAAAGATTGTCTCAAATATCTTGAAGAGTTCAATAAGCTAAATAAATTCAAGTCAATTAAAATTGATAATGCTTCCTAACAGCATTTCATGCTGTTGGACTATTTTTCAATAATGGAATATATTTTTTTTAACTTAATTCGTTAGATTTATTTATTTAATTTTTAATATAATACTTTGAGGAGTAGTCATGCCATTGTTTAAAATGAAAAAAGTATGGGATTATACCACATATAACAAGCCATTCTTTATATTTATTTTGTTTTTGTTCTGTGTGTGGGTTTATATTGACAATTTAACTGATAATTCGGAGTCGCTTAAGGTAATGCTGCTTATGGTTTTGATGGATTCCTTATTATTTGGATATGGGATGACAATTGCTCGCGATAGAATAAATGAAGGTGTACGATTACCAAAAATCATATTTAAAGATGTTTTCGTATTGGGATTTAAATCATTTATTGTTTCTGCTGTTTATTTGGGTGTTCAGGGATATATTTTGCAGATTATATCTTCTCCTTTTGGATTTCCTCCATTTGATTTGGAAGATTTGTTAATGGACGCTCCTGAAACCGTTCATTTATTGCTTTCACACAGTTTCGTTGATGCCTTGACTTTTCTTTTTATAGGAGCGGTTCTGTTTTATGCCACTGCATTTTTCATGGAAATCGCATTGGCAAGGCTTGCAGATACCGGCAAATTAAGATCCGCTTTTAATTTGGTTGGAATCAAAAGAAATATTGATACAATCGGTTGGGCGGAATATGCAAAGGATTATACAATGATTGTCATAGCCATGGCTATCTTTTCATACCTTACTATAATTGTATTTCCTTTTGACATTTTAAATTATGTTTGGGGGGTTTTCTTGTACATGTTAATGTTTGTAACTCAATTTTTGGGTATTGGTGCCATTTATAGTAGGGTTAAAGAAAAAGAAAAAGAAAAAGGTGAGCCTTCCCAAGCGGAACAGTATTGGCTCTGATTTTTTAAGTGGGTTGGTGATGGTATGGTTGATAAAATTGCATTGGCTCCCTGCAACGGAATGAGTCCAAATGGTTTGGTGTCCCGTGTGGCGGTAGGGGACTGCAGAAATGAAAATGAAAATGTAATATCTATTTGTATGGGTTCGACTTCAGCCGATATTGATGGCAGGAATGACGGGATGCTTAGGAAGTATCCGATTGTTGCCGTCAACGGATGTCCGAACGGATGCGTCAACAAAATTCTAGAAAATAAGGGAATCGATGTGGCTGGAACAGTTGCTGTCAATGAAATTTTAGAGGGTCTTGAAGTATCTGCAAGAGACCCCTTCAGATTGGACAGTGAAGCTGAAGAATGTGTTGAGATAATAGTCGAGGAATTGAATAAAACAATAGGAAAAATCGTGTGATATTTTTAAGATAATTTTCTGGAATGTATGGCGGTTGTGGATAGAAAATGATTATTTTTTTAGCAAGCGCTCATCAGGCACTTGCTAAAATTATTGCCTATTTTTCAAGAACGGCAATATAATCCATTCTTTTTCTTAGCATTGGAAGCCAGGTTAATATCCTGTAATGTGGCTTGTAGACATTGACTCCGTCAAACAGATTAACGTCTTTTATCCATTTGAAATTATCATTGAATTTTGTTAGTTCACTGCCTTTTTCAACGCCCCATATGAACTTGGAGTCTGTATCTTCTATGGATTCCTCTTTGGTGTTTTTAACTGAAACCGGAGGCATTATTTCCATGAATACTGTGCATGTGTCAAAATTTGCATCAATTATGTTAATTATGCTTTCAACGTCATTCTGATTCAGATACATTGTCAATCCCTCAACAATGAAGAGGACATCATTTCTTATTGCAATCTCCTGGGCCCAGCCGGAATCCATTGCTGAATAGGCAAGTGTTTTGACCCTGTCTGTATCCTCAATGAATTTCAATCTGTATTTGGCTGAGTTTTCCAAATCAACATTGTACCAGTTGACCTTGCCGTTGTCCAGTCTGTTGAAGCGTGTATCCATTCCTGATGCAATATTTACGATTGTGCATTCGGGATGGGCGTCAATGTAGTTTCCGACCATTTCGTCTAGCACTATTGTTCTTGCAACGGTTCCCATTTGCATAAATTTGTCCTTCTCAGCTATGCTGAAATCGTAATCAACTTTTGATATTACTTCTATTGCCTTTGAATCATAGAATTTATGGTTCTTTTGCTGTGAATGTTTTGCTTTTGCAAATAATGTCAAAAGCATGGTTTTTTCTACGCCTTCTAAATTCATAAGTTTTCCTCCAGGGGTTATTTTGATTTATATAATAATTGTGTCCTATACTATATAAATTTTTAGGCATGCCTAAATTTTTTCAGAGTGCTGTGAATCAGTAAGATATTTCTTACTTGAATTACAGAGTGTATCCCATGAAATATGTCAAACTCGGAAACTCAAATTTGAATGTAAGTCGTGTATGTATGGGCTGCATGGGATTTGGAGATCCTAAAAACGGAATGCATACATGGACACTGCCGGAGGCGGAATCAATCGAGATAATAACCAATGGACTTGATAACGGAATCAATTTCTATGACACTGCTATAGGATATCAGAACGGAACATCCGAGCAGTATGTCGGAAAGGCGATTCGTGAAAATGCATCAAGGGAGGATGTTGTGGTTGCAACCAAGTTTCTGCCAAGATCAGAAGATGACATTAAGAACAATGTCACAGGTCAGGAGCACATCCACAACATGGCTGAAAAGAGTCTTGCCAACCTGGGCCTTGATTATATCGACCTCTACATCTATCACATGTGGGATTACAACACTCCTCTGTATGATATTCTGGAAGGTTTGAATGAGGTAATCGAAGAGGGCAAGGTAAAATACATAGGCATATCCAATTGTTTTGCATGGCAGCTTGCAAAGGCAAATGCACTCGCCGAAAGCGAAGGGTTTGCAAAGTTTGTATCTATTCAGGGACATTATAATCTGATTTTTAGAGAAGAAGAGCGTGAAATGATTCCTCTGTGTCAAACGGACAATATCGCAACAACACCTTACAGTGCCCTTGCATCAGGAAGACTGTCAAGACTTCCAGGAAATGATTCTAAAAGAATGAAAGAGGATTTCTACGCTAAACTGAAATACCAGTCAACAGAAGCACAGGATTCAGAAATCATCAAAAGGGTTGATGAGCTGGCCGGAAATTATGATGTGTCAATGACCGAGGTGTCCCTTGCATGGCTGCTTACAAAGGTCACATCTCCTATTGTCGGAGCCACCAAAATGCATCATGTCGAAGGTGCTGTCAATTCGGTTGATTTGAAGCTCTCTTCAGATGACATTAGCTATCTTGAAGAGCCTTATGTCGCCCATGACCTGGTTGGTGTGATGGCGGACAACAAGGTTTCAGCCAAAGACAACGAGAAAGTTTGGGCCAAGCATACAAAAAATAGGATTTAGCTATCAAATATATGATTAAAAATCGTCGGATGAAAAAGCAGTAAAACTTTCTAAAAAAATAATGGGTTTGTGAATCCCCGTCATTTAAACAACGGAGAGGCCCATTAAACTGGGTATTGTTACTTTACAAATACTAACCTATAAACTCCATATAAGAATAGTATGACTGGAGCAATAAGTGTATGATAGTTATTGGTCATTATAAATGAAACAATCCCAATAATCAGAACCAATACTCCACCAATAAACCATTCCATCTACTCTTTTTTTACCTCCATGCTTATTATATAATATTTTTAAATAATATAAACCTTTTTTTGAAAGTATTTTTAACTTTATTGTGCAAGAATTCTCCGGCTTCTTTAAGCCGGGGATGAATTGCACATTTTAGTGGGTGTCTATATTTTTTTTATGTGGATGGGGTGGTGAGATTAGTTTTCAAATGCTCTCGGATAAATGCTATATTATATGTAGGTTTATAATATGTAATATAGAAAGATGG
>NZ_CAJODJ010000048.1:0-12716 GCF_905233225.1 Methanobrevibacter sp. UBA212 | reverse complement strand
ATTCAAAAAATATTTATTAAAAAAATGACTCTATGTCTTTTTTGTGAAATTCATCTCCGACCTAAAAGAGGTCGGAGTATTCTTTCACTAATTTGATAATACTGCTAGATAAAGCTTTCTCATGTATCTATAGCTTGCAAATATCACATATTTTGAAAATTTCTCTTTTGTTTTTTCTGTAATGTTTCCGCTTTCCTCTTCAAAATTCACCAACAAACCTTCCTTAGTTATATAGTATTCATCGGCCCTGCCAAAATCCATATTTGGAAATACAATTTCCTGGGGCAGTCTGGTTTTGAATTCGCCAGGCAATCCAAGATATTGATGTAGACGTTTGGTTTGAGCTAATGTTTGGTATTTTAGTGTTCTATCGTTAAGTTGATAGACCTGTTTTTTTTTCATCAAAAATCTCCTTAATTTTTTTTGAGATTTCTAGAAATCAAATATAAATTATTCATGAACATTTGATAATTTGGAACATGGATTATATAAGGTTATGGTCGATAAAACATCATTATTGATTTTAATTTGTAATTTTACAAGTTTAATCAATTTTTACTTGAATCTATTAAAAATATGTGAAGATTGTGAGGGTTGGAAAAATTAAAAGTAAAAAAGTTTTAAAAAAAGAAAAAAATTAAAAGATTAAGCTTCTTTTCTTAATCTTTTTACAACAAAGTCCTTGTCCAAACTCAACAGGAATGATGCTGCTCTTGGACCTTGTTTTTGACCGAGAATCATTTTATAAATTGCCTGGAATCCTTTTTGCGGTTTTAATCCTTGGCTTTCTAGGATCTCATACATCGCATCGTGCAATGCTGCGGCATCTGTAAATTCGGTGCTTTCCATCATGTCAGCCAAATCAGCTAGGAAATTGTCCTGTTCCGGTGTCAATGGCAATTTTGGCACGCTTTTTTCCTGCACTTGGAATTTCACGAATTTAGGTGCATAGGTATCCAGCCAGTATTTGACGTTGTCAACCCTTTCACGGTATTGTGCCAATTCCAAGTCTGTCAATTCGCCAAATTCCTTGTCCTTGAAGCTTTTGGTCAATTGTGAGTTTCTTTTAAGGATATCGAAGATTTTTTCCAAATCGTCGCCTGCAATCTGATATGCGTTGACCATGAATCTGAATGGCGGTCTGAAAGGTAAAGGTGCATCGGGATTCATCTGGACTATTTCGTAGATTTCCCTGAATTTTTTGCCTTCTTTTTCGGACGGTGCTTCCACTTCATCATAGAACACTTTTTCAACTGTGTCGAACTGGTCTATAAAGTCAAGGTAAGGCATTTTTGGTGAGAAGTCTTTTGCCTTCATCGGCTTTGACCTGAACAGGTAGTAGTGGAGACTTTCAGCAGGGCCGATTTTCAGCCATTCCTCAGGAGCGAAGAAGACTCCATGGGATTTGCTCATGGCCTCGCCGTCAAGTGTAATCCATTCGTATGGAACAGGATATGGTGCAGGATAGTCAAAGATCTTTTCGGATATTACGCTGCTCACATCGTATGATCCTCCGCTTGCTGCGTGGTCTTTTCCGAAAGGTTCGCAGGTTGTTCCAAATATTTTCCATCTTGCAGCCCATTCGACTCTCCATGTGAGCTTACCGTTTCCGGATTTGATGTCCATTTCACCTTCGTGGCCGCATTCACATCTGTATTTTATGATGTCGCCGTCGTAGTCATAGGCATAAGTGGTATTTACCCTTCCACATTCGTCACAGATTGGGTTGTATGGCAACCAGTCGTCAGCCAGAGGCTCTCTTCTGTATTCGTTGAAGATTTCCTTTATTTCTTCAACATTTTCAAGGGCGGTTCTTATGTAATCGTTATAGACTCCGGACTTGTACATTTCAAAACCGGATTTTGCTTCCATTTCTATTCCGTAATCGTCCATCACTGACAATAACGGTTTTTCGAAGTGCTCTACAAAGTTTGCACAGCATCCGTCAGGGCATGGAATCATTGAGTATGGCATGCCCAGGTATTTGTCGTAAGATTCAGGTAAAGGATATGGTACTTTTCTGAGTGGATCGTGGTCATCTGCAATCCATATTGTTTTGGCTTTTTTTCCTTTTTCTCTTAATTTCTTTCCAATTCCGTTAGCTATGAATATGTCGCAAGAGTTTCCGATGTGTATTGAACCTGAAATTGAGGTTCCGCTTGCAATGATGTGCTCTTCTACATCCATTTTACTTAATTCATTAGCTATATTTTCAATCCAATGTGTCATTTATATTCACCGTTATAATAATAAGAATAAGTTTTATAATGTATTGATATTTGTTGCTATTAGTATAAAAGTATTAAGTAAAAGATTTGAATTCGATGATATTTAGAAAGGAAGTGTCATGAATTATTATTTTTTCAAGCATCTTGGAATCGTTTGAAACAAAAATCAAATCATTATGTGTGAGTCCGCAGTCATGTGCATCGGCAATGATTTTACAGTCTTGCTTGTGGACTCCCCAGGTGTATAATTTTTTTGCATGGTCTAAATAGTTTAAGTAATTGTCAATACCACAATCATGAAATTTTAGAGTTGAATTTAACTTATAATCTCTCTTTGAATACATTTTTTCAAATTCTCTTGTGAAATCGTTGAATTTTGTTGAGATAATCTCTGAAATGCCTTCATCAAAATCGTATTTGTTCCAAAAGTTTTCAAGAATCTTTTGTTTTTTGAACTTGTCTAGATTACAAATTTTTGTCTCTTTGAGAATGAGTTTTTCGAAATCATAATAATTCACGAAATCCTTTTGGTTGTTTTTTAATATTAATTTTGTTCTTTGTAAGAAAAAATCAATTGAATTTTCTATGTTGTTTAATTTAGATGAATATTCTTTAACTAAATTTGACCAAAAAATATCTTCAGAGGTTTCTGTTATGAATTTGTCAGATTGAGGATGCCATTTGTCATGAATTATGGTATAGCCCAATGCAACATTTGTATCAATGAAATAATGCATATTATCACCCTCTTAAGCTTTCATGAATTTCATATAATTCTTTTTCACTAAATTCTTCACTGGATTCGTAAATTTCATTATAAAACTCATGTCGTATCTCTCCGTAGATATTTTTAAAATGAATGTTAAATTTTTTGTGTCTTTTTAATTCAAGATCGCAATAATTATTAATCAATCTAATTTTTGATTCCAGTAGTTCAATGAAAACATCGAATAGGTGTAATGCAAAATCACAATGTCCAAATGAAGTATCAATGCAGTTTTTATGTACAATATAGATGACTTTGTCAGAAATGGATAGGAAATAATTTAGTTCATTATTTAAAAACTCATATTTTTCTAATTTAAGAGCAATTTCATTGAATTTTTCTTCTAATTCATGATAGATTTCAAATTTTGATTGTTTTTTTACTTTAACAAATGATTTTAGTTTGTAAAGTCCTTCTTTTATCATTTTTTTTATTTTTGAAATGATTTCTGAGTCATAATCAATGGAGATGTTTGTATTAATGGATGTATTCATGGGATGTACCTTTTTTTTAAATTTTTTTTGTTAGATATTGGTATTATTTTAATTGTATATAAATATTTTCATTAAATAATGTCTTACAATCTATTATTTACATTATTAGGTAATAACATTTCTTATTTTAAAAATTGCAGTTATTTAGTAAAATTGTAGAGAGTTTGTAAAATTGTTTTGGGAAAAACATTATTTAAATAGTTTGTGGTTAAAAGTTTAACTTTATTTTAGAATTAAATATTATTTTGTTAAAAATAGAGGATATAAAAAGAGTTAATTAAATTAAAAAAAGAAAAGAGAATAGATAAATAAATTATCTATTTGATTAAGTCGGAATCTGACTGATCCAACCATTCGTTAACGATTTTTACTGCACAGTAGTTACCGCACATGGTACAGGTGTCCTCTTCTTCAGGAGGTCTCTGGTCTCTTTTTGCACGTGCAGCTTCCGGAAACATTGCGCAGGCATATTGTGCTTCCCAATCAAGGGTTTTACGAGCTTCTGCCATTGCAAGGTCTTGTGAACCGTCAATTTGTCCGCTTGCAAGGTCTCCTGCATAAGCTCCGATTTTGGTTGCGATTACACCTTCCCTTACATCATCAGGGTTAGGCAATGCAAGGTGTTCTGCAGGGGTTACGTAACAGATAAAGTCAGCACCCGCTTTTGCAGATGATGCCGCACCGATTGCAGACACGATGTGGTCGTAACCTGGTGCCACGTCACATACGATAGGTCCTAACATGTAGAATGGAGCATTTGAACACATTTTCTTTTGAATCATTACGTTTGTTGGGATTTCGTTGATTGGAATGTGTCCTGGTCCTTCAATCATACATTGCACTCCTGCTTCACGGGACCTGTCGATGAGTTCTCCTAAAATAATCAATTCTTGTATTTGTGCCCTGTCGGTTGAATCGGCAATGGATCCTGCCCTCATACCGTTAGCAAGTGAAAGAACAACATCATGCTCTTTGGCAATTTCCAATACGTAATCGAAGTTGGAGTATAATGGGTTTTCCTTTTCGTTTTCGACAATCCATCCGGACATGAAGGAACCTCCTCTTGAGACCAAACCGGTTACACGGCCCTGTCTTTTGAGTCTGGTTAAGGTTTCAATGTTGATACTGCTGTGGACCGCCATGAAGTCAATACCATCTTTTGCTTGCTTTTCGATGGTGTTGAAGAGGTCATCTTCAGTCATGTAGACTACGGAACCGTCCCTTCTGATGCTTTCGATTGCTGCTTGATAAACTGGCACTGAACCTACAGGCAATGGGGACATGTCAAGAACTCTGTTTCTGATTACGTCCAAATCTCCGCCGATACTCAATTCCATCAGACAGTCTGCACCGTTATCGATTGCTATTTGTGCCTTCAATACTTCCTCATCGAAGTTCACGATATCGGTTGAGGTTCCGACGGTTGCGTTTACTTTTGTTCTGAGTCCTGCTCCAATACCTGAAGCCTCAATGTCTCTGTTAACGTTACTTGGTATTACAATTGTACCTTCTGCCACTGATCTTAAAATGAAATCTTCTGAAACACCTTCTATTTCTGCTACGTGCTTCATTTCATCGGTTAATATTCCTTTCTTTGCATCACTAATTTGTGTCATTGTATCTCTCCATTAAGATTTATAATAGTCAAAGTTATTTTAAAATTTTTCCACACAAAGTTGATATTTTCTTATTTTTATTTAATAGTATTTAAATTAATGGGATTAATATTTATTCCAATTTTTATTGATATATATCAAGTCTTTTTTAAAAAAATAGTCAGTTTTAGAATTTAAATTAAAAATAAGGTCATATTGACAAAAATAAAATAAAATTGAAAAAATGAGGGGAATTAATAGAATTCGCTCATTCTTTCAAATGCTTCATCAAAGGTTGGCATGTTGGTCTGACAGCCTTGATGTTGAATGATGAATGATGAAACGGATGATGCGAACTTGGCGGATTCTTCAAGTGTTTCTCCATTCAGGAATCTTGATAAAAATCCTGCCCTGTATGAATCTCCCGCACCGGTAGGGTCAACCGCTTCGGTTGGGATTGCATCGATTTTGATTTTATCTTCGTTGGAATATATTTCACAGCCGTTCGCTCCGCATGTCTTGACAATGATTTTAGGACCCATCTGCCTCAATCCGGTCAGGTCAACTTCAAGGGCATCCAGAATCCTTTCGATTTCATGATGATTTCCAAAAAGGATTGTTGTGTTTTCAATTACGTCAACCAGCTTTTTGGTGTCATACATTCCAAGGTCCTGGCCCGGATCGAATGAGACAAGCAAATCCTGATTATTGGCTTCCTGTGAACATTTCCAGTTGAATTCAGGGTCTCCGGTTGCCAGGTGAACCGCTTCTGCATTTTCAATTGCCTTTGCCGGTACCTTGCTTTGTGCAAATTCCTTGGCGGCGCCCCAGTAGAAGTAGCTGATCTGGTCGTCGTTGTCGTCGGTCATGACAAATGCGGTAGGTGTGGCCTCACCGGGAACAACAATCAGTGAATCGGTGTCAATGCCTAAATTTTGCATGTGTTCATAGTATTCGGTTTTTTTGAAATCTCCGCCAACAGCTGAGACGAGTGAAGTTTTTAATCCTAATTTTGCTCCAACACAAGCTACGTTTGCAGCTGCTCCACCATTAAATGTTTTCATATTGGTTATAGGAGCTGAAAAATTAGCTTTTGGAAATTCAGGCACTCTAATAATGTAATCATGAGCAGAGTGACCAATTGCTAGTAAATCTCTGTTTTTAACCATAATATCGCCTTTTTATTTTTCAATTCTTATATTGTGTTTCATCATTATTTAATGTTTTGAATTGCACATTTTCACGGATGCGCACATCCACAAAAACACGGTGTAATATGAGTGTAGTTACATATTATAATATTATATGATATGTAATTTTGCCGAGAGCATTTGAAAACTAATCAACCCATCGGTGTGAAACCCTGCTTTTCGATGGATTCTTGCCCGTCATTAAGCAGAAACCTTATGAACTCATCGATTTCCGGCTTGTCATCGTTTACCTTGATGACGCTGATGACATGCTGGGTGTCGTACTTGAGAAGCTCGTCTCCCTTAAAATAGCTCGCATTCAAAAATGTATACAGGTTTTTGGAGTTTCTCACCATTTTAAAGGCGTCAAACTGCGAATTCACCCTTTCTGTTATATTGTATTTTATGTCGTAATGGCTCAGGCTGTTCCAGGCAAGCCTTTGGGCGGACCCGTTGACCCCTACAAAGTCAAGGCCCTCCAGATCGGATATGCTTTCGACGTTTCTGGATTCGGGGCTTGAAACCAGAACAAGATAGTCATAGGCTATCGGCATGAAGTTGATGTCCCTTTCATATGCAATCAGTGGATCATCCAGGGTGAGGATATCCACAGCCCCTCTCTTTGCAAGTTCAAAGGCATCCTCATCGCTGCTGCTGTAGATGTTCAGGTTAAATGGTGTTTCGATACTTTCCAAAAGTCCGGTACTGATGTGTCCTCCGGCAATGTTGATGTTGGGTGTCTTTTCAATCTGGATTAGATATTTCCTAAATTCCTCAAGCAGTTTCAAACCTTCGGGTGTGAGGTGGGTTCCGTTTCCTATTTTTTGTGTGATCTTCACTCCCAATTTCTTTTCCGCCTTAAGCAGCCTTCTGTTGAATACTGTGTGTGAAATGTTCAGCTCCTTTGCCGATTTTCTCTGTGAATTGGTTCTTGACAATGAATCCAGGCTTTGATATAGTTTGTAATCATAGATTTTGCCGTCTATCTCCAGACTTATCAGTCCCTTACTTTCGAATTTCATTAATTATATATAAAATTGTAATCATAATTAATAATATTGATTTATGAGTTGGATAAAATGGAAATTATGAAAACCTCTATAAGGGCTATATTGGACAATATTGAAAGTGCAGAAGAATTTTTGGATAGGGAATCTATCGACAAGTTTGAAAATGTTATTATTAACTCCAAAAACATATTCGTTACCGGTGCCGGAAGGTCAGGGCTTGCCGCAAAGGCATTTGCCATGAGACTGATGCATTTGGGATTGAGCGCATATGTCGTAGGCGAAACCATATCTCCTGCCATCTATGCTGATGACTGCATTGTAGCCATTTCAGGGTCCGGTGAAACTAATACTATCGTATCTGCCGCCAACATTGCTAAAAATAGAGGTTCAAAAGTTCTTGCGTTAACATCATATCCTGAATCAACCTTAGGTCAGTTGGCTGACTGTTTCATTCTCGTTAAGGGAAGAACCAAAAAAGAAGTTGATGATGAAAATTATATGAAACGTCAAATCCATGGAAATTACACTTCACTTACTCCATTGGGTACCGCTTTTGAGCTGACAACATTGGTATTTCTTGATGCAATCGTTTCCGAACTTATGGAAAAGATGCAACAGACCGAAAGTGACTTGAAGGCAAGACACACAGTTTTAGAATAATATTCTATTTTGATTGTTATATATATTGCAGCGTTGGCCTCTCAAAAAGCCGACCAATGTAATATTTCCTTTTTTTGCGATATTGTATCCTGAGTTAGCGGGAGCTGCGTTTGATGCAAGGATAGGCACTCCTGCCCTTGTCATCTTGATGACCATGTCTGCAGGCATTCTGCCGCTGTAAATCACGTAGCTTTTGTTCAGGTCAAATCCGTTGAGAATTCCATAGCCGATCACCTTATCGACTGCAACGTGGCGGCTGACATCTTCCTTTACTACGAACTGGTCTTCAAAGACTATTCCTGCAACATGTGTCCCGCCGGTTGCCTGCCATATCTCTGCATTGTCCTTCAGCTCTTCTATGCGGTCAATCAGTTCATGCACGCTGACCTGCAAGTCGGATTCGACAGGGTTCACCTCTTTAATTTTGCTTCTCCATCCCCCTGCGGAATCGGAGCACAAAACGGTTTCGTTTGTTTTAAGAAGTGTGTCGTCAATTTCAACATTGATCTTTGTTTCGTCAATTTCTATACTTTTGATGTCTTTGAGGGTTTTCACCATGTTTTCATTCACCAGGTATCCCACAGCAAATTCCTCAAGTGAATCTTCGATTGCGGACATGCTGCGTGAAATGTTTCCGTTGATTGTCAATGTGACGGTTTCATCCTTCACCACTTTTTCCTTTGTCTCAGTTGGCCTTCCGTTTTTGAAATTTATTGCATCGATTTGTTCAATTTTCATCGTCTCACCTGCTATAATATTATGATATTCAATGTTTTTAAAAATTGATGTGTTGCGATTTTTGCATTGGAAATTTTTTGATTTTTTTAAAAATTTTTTATGCTTTTAAATTAATGATGATAGTTAAATATCATTTCAATTTATATCATGATGAAAATCTAATTATATTCAAGGCAAATATGATATTTGACAATTCAGTTTCTTGTTTTACAGTTTTTTTAGCGATGTGTATCATTTATAAACATAGATTGTTTTATTGTATTAAAACAATATTTGCTAATTTGATAATTTCTATCTGATGCCTTAATGCTTAATTAAATGCAATTATTTTTAAAAATAAAACTTATAAAATCATTATAGAGCATATTAAAAGTAACTTAAATTCAAAACACTAAAAAAAGACAATTTTCACGATGTGTATATAATCCATCATGATTTATCATTACATTAAATTTTACTCCTTTGTAGTATTTAAATATTTCTTCTTAATTCTAATAACAAATCCTTTTTATATATTAACTACTAATATAGTATCATAATACTCTTTGAACTACTTTGGGATTCATTCAGTATTATAAAAAAATTAATAAAAAGGGAATAAAAGAGGTTGATAAAATGAGTTCATCTTTTAAAAGTCCAGTAGATACTGCAAAAGCAATTGCTGCAACTGCTGGAGCAAAAAACTCTGCAAAAATAGATAATGTAATATTACTCTCCTTTTTAGCAGGAGCATATATTGCATTTGGTGGTTTATTAGCTATCGTGGCAAGCGCAGGTATGTTAAAAGCAGGCGCTCCACTTGGTTTAGAAAAATTCGTATTCGGTGCAGTGTTCCCTGTAGGTTTGATCATTGTTGTTATCGCAGGATCTGAACTTTTCACTGGAAACGTAATGTTTATGGCCCTTGGTCTCTTAGACGGCTCAGCTTCCGCTGGCGGTCTTGCTAAAAACTGGGTTATCAGTTGGATTTTCAACTTCGTAGGTGCTTTATTCGTTGCTTACGTTTTAGCTTTCATGGGAGGAATCACTCCTACTGATGCATCCGCACCAGCTTACGCAATTTCTGCGAAGGCGATTTCTGTAGCGGAAGGTAAAGTTACCATGCCATTTACCGCAGCCTTAATTAAAGGTATCGGTTGTAACTGGCTTGTATGTTTAGCTGTATGGTTAGCTAACGCATCAGATGATATCATCGGTAAAATCGTTGGTATCTGGTTCCCAATCATGGCGTTTGTATGTATCGGATTTGAGCACAGTGTTGCAAACATGTTCTTCATACCATTAGGTATGTTCTTAGGTGCTAAAGGTGTAACCTGGAGTACTATTATTATTAATAACTTAGTTCCTGTAACTCTCGGTAACATCATTGGAGGAGCAATCTTTGTAGCATGTATTTACTGGTACACCTACTTAAGAGGATAAGCTAGTAAACTAACTGAAGAAGCTTTTTTTAAAAAGCTTCTTTTTAAAATTTATTTAAAATACAAAAAAACTATTATTTTGGAGATTATAAAATGGTTGAGATTAAATATGTACCAACAATTTGTCCATACTGTGGTACTGGTTGTGGACTCAACTTCGTTGTAAAAGACGGAAAAATTGTTGGTGTAGAACCTTTAAAAAGACACCCTGTAAACGAGGGTAAAGTATGTCCAAAAGGAAACTTTGGATACCAGTTTATTAATAGGGAAGACAGATTAACTACTCCTTTAATAAAAGAAAACGGTGAATTCAGAGAAGCTTCTTGGGATGAAGCATTAGACTTAGTCGCTAACAAACTCAAAGAAGTATCTGACGAAGATCCAAACAAAGTTGGATTCTACGCATGTGCTCGTTCACCAAACGAAAACATTTACATTACTCAAAAATTAGCAAGAGTAGCTTGTGGTACTCAAAACGTAGACCACTGTGCACGTATCTGTCACGGTCCTACTGTAGCAGGTTTAGCTAATACTTTCGGTTCAGGTGCTATGACCAACGGATTCGACAGTGTTAAAGAAGCTGACTACATCTTCTGTATTGGATCAAACAACATGGAAGCACACCCATTGTTCGGACGTAAATTAATCCAAGCAAAACAAAACGGTGCTAAATTAGTTGTATTAGACCCAAGATTCACTCCTACCGCTAAAATCGCAGATGAATATGTTCAATTCGAAACTGGTACTGACGTAGCTTTAATGAACGCTATGATTAAAGTAATCATCGACAGAGGATTACAAGATGAAGAATTCATCCACTACAGAACAAAAGGTTTCGAAGAAATGAAAGAAACCGTTCAAAAATACACTTTAGAAAAAGCTTCCGAAATCACCGGAATCAAACCTGAAGTAATTGAACACTTAGCTATTGAATACGCATCTGCTGACAAAGCAGCTATCGTATACTCATTAGGTATTACCGAACACTCTCACGGAGCAGACAACGTGCAATGTTAACTGGTAACATTGGTAGACAAGGTACTGGTGTAAACCCATTAAGAGGACAAAACAACGTACAAGGTGCTTGTGATATGGGTGCATTACCTTCCGATTACGTAGGTTACAGAAAAGTTAAAGACCCAGAAACCACCGCATGGTTCAACGACTACTACAGTGGATACGGTTACGAAGTAAACTTACCAACCACTCCTGGTTTAACCTTAGTAGAAATGATGAACGCTGCTCACGCTGGTGACTTAAAAGTATTATACATCCACGGGGAAGACCCAGTTCTCTCTGATGCAGATGTACAACACACCAAAGAAGCACTTGAAAACTTAGAAATGTTAGTTGTTCAAGAATGTTTCTTAACCGATACCGCACAATGTGCTGACGTTGTATTACCTGCAGCAGGTTGGGGTGAACAAGAAGGTACCTTCACCAGTGGTGAAAGAAGAGTACAATGCTTACACAAAGCACAAGAACCTCCTGAAGGTGCATGGGTAGACTGGAAAATCATGGAAGAAATCGCAGTTAGAATGGGCGTTCCTAGAGAATTATTCCACTACGAATCTGCTGAAGAAATCTTCGATGAAATCAGAGAATGTGCTCCTATCATGGCAGGTATGAACCGTGAAAGATTAGACACTCCAGAAGCACTCCACTGGCCTTGTCCTTCCGAAGACGACCCATGTCAACCATTAATGCACAAAGTTAAATTTGCACACCCTGATGGTTTAGGTGTCTTCCAAGCATTAGAACACAAAGGACCTGTTGAAACCGTAGATGAAGAATACCCATTATTATTAACCACTACTAGGATATTGTTCCACTACCACGCAGCAATGACCAGAAGATGTGAAACCTTAAACAATGAGGTAAAAACTGGATTCATCGAAATCAACACTAAAGATGCTGAAGCAAGAGGAATCCTCAACGGTGAAGTAGTAAGAGCTTTCTCTAGAAGAGGAGAAATCGCAATTCCTGCTCGTGTAACTGACGACATCAGAGAAGGTATTGTAAACATTCCAATGCACTTTGTAGAATGTGCTGCAAATGTATTAACCAACTCCGACTCTTTCGACCCTAAATCCAAAATGGTTGAATTGAAAGCTTGTGCTATCCAAGTAGAAAAACTCGATGAAGTTGTCGAAATGAAAGGTGAAGTATACAAAGACGGTACTGACACTGAAATTAAAGCTGAAAACATGGCAACTACCACCGTAAAAGTAGGTAAATAAATAGGGAGTAGATTTAAATGAGCGCAAAAATTAATGATATGTACTACGCATACTCTGCTATTGAAGATATCAAAGAAAAAGGAGAGTACGGAGGAGTAGTAACTACCATCATGAAATACTTATTAGAAGAAGGTATCGTTGACGGTGTTGTAGGTGTAACCCAAGGTCATGATATTTATGATGGTGTACCAACTCTCATAACCGACCCTGCTGATGTAATCAAAACTGCAGGTTCCATTCACTGTGGTACCTTAAACATTGCTAAATTCGTATCAAAATACTTAGATGGTGCAAGATACATGAAACTCGCTGTTGCATGTAAACCTTGTGATGCAATGACCATCCGTGAATTAATGAAAAAAGGAAAAATCATC
>NZ_CAJODJ010000047.1:21594-24623 GCF_905233225.1 Methanobrevibacter sp. UBA212 | reverse complement strand
ATTACTTATTGTACTGGGTGATTTATGTGCATGATAGAATTAAAATAGCCAAGGAGTTTGCAGAAACCATCAAATCAGATGACATTAAATTAATAATGTTATTCGGTTCTGTAGCTCGTGGAGACGACAGCGAAGAGTCAGACATCGATATCTTAATCGTATCTCCAATTGCAGATAAAATCAAACCTGAAATCCACAAAATCGCCATGGATATAATTCTATATCCCCAAGATTAATGACAGAAGACGAATTCAAAAAAGTAGAAGATTATCCATTCTTAACTAACGTACTTAAAGAAGGTGTAGTAATTGGATAATCCGAAAGATGCAATCAATGTTAAAAAGTCAGTTAATCTCAAGTAAAATGTTATATGAAGGCGGACAATATAGGGACTCAGTCACCATGTCCTATTATGCGATGTATTCATCTGCTTTGGCATTACTTCTTAAAAAGAGCATTTCCCCAAAAACCCATGAGGGAACCTTAAGACCACTTGCCAAGGAATACGTCAAAATAGGATTGCTTAGCAAGGAAACCTATGGATACCTTTATGATGTTACGGTTATTCAAAAACTTTTACAGAAGAAGATGCTGAAGAACTTATTTTACAGGCTGAAAAATTCATTAATGAAGTGGAAACTTTATTATGATTTTTTTTAAAAGGGGAGGGTAAGAAAATATTATTTAAAATAATATTTTCTTTTTATTTATAGTATAATATCATATTTTAGAAAATTAGGGTCAACTTTGTAACCTAATTTTCGAAGTTCAATAGCTATGTCTTTTCTAATGGTTTCAAACTCTTTTTCACTTTCTGCATTCATATTAAAAACTAATTCAAAAGGTTTTCCAATATTTTTTTCACGTAATTGTTTTAGTGAATTTTCGTCAAGTTCAATTTTAGACTCATATTTTTTGAGAACATCTATTAAACCATCAGGATTTTCTTTTAGGTTATCAGTATTTTTAAACCTAATATGAGTTGTATTTCCTCTCATTTGTGGATTTTGTCCATTCAAGATTATCACCTCCGTTGATTGATGATGAGTTATATATAATGGGGTATATAAAAAAGTTGAGTGAGAGCATGTGAAATCTATTCTTCATCTTTTTTAAAACTGCCACTGTGACTCTATGCTTTTTTCTTTCAATGAGATTACAAAAAATATAATAGCTATTATATATAAATAATATAATATGTTAGATAATAAAAAAGATAATATTAGTTGGACAAGGTTACTGGCTGATTCACAATAAAAAGAAATACAAAAAACGTGACTTTTATCAGATACTAACATTGAAAGGCAGCTGCACAGATATAGAAAAGAAAGCCAAAAAATTGGGTAATAATAAACTGGTTGCAATGTATGTGATGGATTTAATCAAAGATAATAAATCTTTGGATTTCCATCCAAACTACGTAACACTAAAAGATGGAACTCAAATTGACAAGGCAGAATATGTGGACATGGCCATAAGGGTGGAAGCATACATCAGGGCAAACAAAAGGCTTCCGGCTATTGTATACAGAATGTCAACACTTCCTGACTATAACGATTCCACAATGAAACTGTTTGTCAAAACATTCAATTTCAAAGGAAACACCATTGATGAAGCTTTGGCTGTTATAGCAAAGAAGAAATTATACAGCAAATACTTTGATTCTCAGAAAACTGACAAGAAAACAATAAATGATGCAAGTCAGGGAAAAGGCTCCAACTGTGTGGACTGGGGACAGGTATATTACAGAATAGCCAAATCATTAGGCTATGATGTGCAATTTGTCCATGTCAAATGCAGGGTATCCGGAACAGGACATATAAGATTAAGACTCAAGCATAAGAAACATACTGGGGGGAACTGGATTAACAGAGATCCGGCTGCAGTAGCAGATACAACTTCAGGTAATGTCAGATCCATCTGGTGTGAAGACGGCTATCTCATAGCTTATGATCCAAGCTGGATTTTCACTGATTTATACTCAAGTTAACAGTTAATGTTAACTTATTTTATTTTTTACATTAATAATTAGCTTTAACTATTAAAACTAATTTTTTAAAACTGTTTAATTCAGTTTAAAGAATTGAAACTAATTTCTCAAATGAATTTTTTCATGAATCGATTATTAATCAAATGCTCTCACCATTTCTTTAAATACTTTCCATAAAAGACATATTAATTACCCATACATGGGGAGGTGCATATGGAAAATGATTCGTAAAACCGACAGCAGTTTATTAAATTGGATTTATAAGTATGTAGTTGACTTTACTCTTGAAAACGACAACTCAGGTTTGACCTGGGAGAGTACAAATAAGGAAGCATTGAGTTTCATGAACAGCATTCCCAAAAAAGAAAAAGTTCAAAAATATGGAATATATGCCGCCAAAAGCTATCTGTTTTCAGTGATTGAATTCAATGATATTAAGGAGGGTCTGGAAAAAGGACTAATTTCTGAAAAGACATGCAAGATGATTTACACTTGGAATAGTGAGGTCGGACGTGAAAACTGGGATATGGATGATGTTATGCATGCATTATATCCAGCATTCGGAAGGCACATAAGCAGGAATTTCCTTTATGCTGCAATTAAAGAGTTAGTGGACCTTGGAGTCATTGAATGCGTCAATCCCAAAGAAATACATGGCAGAATGTATATAATAACCGAAAAGGGTGAAAGAGTACTTGGACTGCTATAATTCATTATTTAAACCGAAATAACATTAACACTCACCATCAGCTATTCAAAAACCACATCCGCAAACCATTGCATATATACTCCACTTCAAAAACCAGAACCTAAACCAAAACGCCAACTGTTAATGTCAAAACCATTCCATTAAATCAAAAGTAAAATGCTAGCTATTAATTTTATCGTATGTAACATCCATTATTCTATAGGCGATGTGTGAATGAAAAATGGGTGGCTCAAATCTGTAATGATAATTTTATATAAAAGTAATAATAAAATATTATATTAATTATTATATACAGGTTGTAATAGCTATGGCCAATATAAATAATACCTC
>NZ_CAJODJ010000047.1:0-21559 GCF_905233225.1 Methanobrevibacter sp. UBA212 | reverse complement strand
GATGCTCTTGAAGTTTCAGCTTTTCTCATTGAAACCGGAAGGTTCGAAAGATTCTATAAAGAAATGCAGATTGCAGACCTTCAAAAAGAACTTGAAGAAATGGGCGATGAATAAGACTTCAAAACTTGTCTCCCGTATATGGCTCTAAAAAAACTATTTTTGATTGTAAAAGGTAATAATAAAATTTATTATTACTTTTATATTTTTTACATAATAAAATTTTATATATAAAACATAATAAATATATGTATTATGTTATTAGAAAAGACAAACATCAGTGCAAGAGTGGACATCACTCTCAAAAAGATTGTCGAAGATTCAACCTTCACACATAAAGACGCATACGAACTTGGAGCAAAACTGATAGCTATGGGAAACGCACAGGACACTCAAGCAGAGATAAACACCAATCCTGATTTTGAAAGAATCATCAGACAAACCGAATACAGTTTAATCGAAGCAAGAAAAGAAGAACTTGAAAGAGAATTAAAAGATTTATAGGAGAGCCATCACCATGGGTCAAGGAAATTCAGACATCATATATTTTCTAGAACAACACGAACAGGAAATAATAAACTGCTGCAGAAAAGGAATGAGCAACAACGAAGTCAGAGAACTACTAAAAACAAAATATGATCGAGATGTTGCAGACATTACCTACAGGAAATTCAAGGCAACCTTAAACCTAACCAAAAATGATTTCATGGAAACAATACTGGATGAAATAATAGCTATGAAAACATCCGGAGCAACAGATGAAAGTGTCAGAAGATGGCTTGCTGAAGAACATGAATTTGAAGTAAGTAGAGCATCATTTTCAAGATTCAAAAAGAAATATCATCTAACAGATAAAGACAAAGACTCAAGAGCAAGAGATAAAGATGCGTTGACAAACAGAGCTATTGCTCAAAGACAAATAACAGACAATGATGTTTACGAGGACAATATTGACATGGCTATTGACAATATTCTCCAGCAACAGGTTACAGATATTAAAACTGGACTTGAAAACCTTGACAAGATTACCAAGAATGCCGTTGGTATTGAAATTGACTTTGCCAAACTGGATCAGGAAGTAAGATATCATGCAGGAGAAAAGAGCCTTGCAAGATACTTATTAGATTTGGCAGAACTGAAAATAAGATATCTGGAATTATCCGTTAAAGCATTTGACGCTAAAAACAAACTGTTCAAAGATGAAATGGATAGACTATTCCAAAACAGAGTACTTGAGCTAGAAGACAAGAAAATTGAAATGTCTCAAAGGGACATCATGAATGAAATAGAAATCCTTGCAAAGCAGATTGATGATAATAATGTATGATGAAAACGGCAGATTCTATCTTGACGGAAAGGATAAAGCTATTCTTCAGAAATGTGTATATGAAAACCCGTATATCCCTTTCAATCCTTTTCCAAAACAGGCGGAGATGATACTTGCAACAGAAAAGGAAGTGTTGATAGGAGGTGCAGCGGGAGGAAGTAAATCAACCAGTTTACTTATGAGGGCTTTATTCTATGTTCAGGATGATGCCAACGAATATCATGCGTTAATCTTGAGAAGAACATTATCAGATTTAAAAAGAAAAGGAGCGTTAATCCATAAAGCTAGTCAATGGCTTAACAGAAAAGAGATTCAAAACAATTCAGCTATCAGACCGAAGTGGGATGGTACTGAACATTCATGGACATTTCCAAACGGCAACTCATTAACATTCGGATATTTACGTAACATTAACGATTTGGATACTTATCAAGGTTCTGAATACCAGTTCATAGGCATTGATGAGCTGACACAGCTTGAAAGATTCAAATACATCTACATGCGCTCTAGGGTAAGGAAAACTAAAGACAACAAGCTTCCAACACAGCTGATGTGCTCAAGCAATCCTGGTAAAAGAGGAAACAAATGGGTTCGTGAAAGATTCATAGAAAAGATTGATGAGGATATTCAGGACAAGTCACAGATAAGATTCATCAGCTCAAGCTATCTAGATAATATCTATCTGGACAGAAACGACTATGAAGAATACCTTATGGGCTTGGATAGGGTAACAAGAGAGCAGTTAATGAACGGAAATTGGTATGCTAGTGTTAAAGGTCAGCTATTTGATGAGTCAGATTTCCACTTGATTTCTCATAGCGACTTTTTGAAAATTCCCATCATTCGCATCATAAGGTACTGGGATCTTGCAGCAACTGAGGTACTAAATGATGATGCAATCAAAAAAAGTGATCCAGACTACACTGCAGGAGTACTCTTAGCTAAAGATTTAAACGGCAATATCTACATTCTGGATTCATATGAGTTTCAATTGGAATCAAGAAACTTAATCAATGAGATTATCAATACTGCAGCACGTGACAAGTCAGATGTACAGTATATAGAACTGGACGGTTCCACAGGTAAGAACTTCGGCCTGTTAATCATCGATGAATTAAACAGAAGAGGATTCACAACCGGTACCGGAAACTCACGCGAAAACAAAGTCGACAGGGCAAGACGGGTATCGGCAGACATTCAACAGAATGGAATTTTCCTGGTTGGAAAGGATAGAACAGGGTTCACGAAAAAATGGGCTATGGAATTTCTGGAAAAAATTACAGCATATCCAAATGAAGCCATTCACGATGACTGTGTAGTGGCATTTACTGGAGGATATGAAAAAATAGCTAATGAGAAACAGCCACAAAGAGTTGATGTTGATAAATGGTATTCCACATGATTAACCTGTTGTTTAGGTTTGTATCTAATATGGTGCTTCTAATTTTAATAAAAGTTCCAATTAGATTTTTATGATTATGAAAAAATATAAAAATAAGAGTATTCGCAAATGGAATACTTTTTAATTTCTATTTTAATTTTATCGTATTCTCTTGTAGGGGTATGAATTTTTAATATATCTGTGATGATATTTTCCTTTCGATGGAGCGAGCATTAAACTGTTATATACATGTTGTGGAACATGGTAATATTCGTAGATGCGTCCATCATGGAACTGAATTGTTAATGTTTCACTCATAGGATTATATCCTACAGACCTTAAGTTGCTTGAATTTACGGGTTTCATATTTCTTTCCATTTGAATCATCCTCTTCTTTTATATCTCATTTCTAATAGTTTAATCATATTTTCTATTGCTTTTTCACTTGATTCAGTAATTTTTGTTCTACTGTTGGTATAATGATGTTCAATTTTATCAAGTTGTATTGCAATCACATGATCTAATATTTCGGCTGTTCCAATTTCATTTCCGGATTCGGATATTTTTGTTACTAAACTTTTATCTAATTTCATGGATATCACATCCTTATTTTAATTTTATTGTTAAATAATCTTTCAATAATAAAGTGTTGTAAATGGATTATATTGTTATTTCTTTACTATTGAATGTTTATAATGTTATTTCTAATCATATATAAATGTATTGCTTAAAAAAAGAACGTATATTTATTTATTTTAAAAAATAACTGTATACAGTTATTTAAAATACTGTATACATAATTTGAGAAAAAATAAAAAATATGTATACATAAATTGAAAAATATATATACTTAAATCTAAAAATATGTATGCTTAAATTCAAATTAAAGTATACAAATTAATTTCGCTATGTTAAAAAATATAAGAATGATGATTGATATAAGATAATAATGAAGCATATATTAACAAAAAGTTGCCATAAGAATAACTATTATGGAAGAACGTAATATGGTCGAAACTCTTTTAAAATATGTTATTCAAATAAAGTGGGGTTCTTAAAATGACCAATGAAAAAACTAAGGGATATACTGTTAGATTTAAACCCTCTGCTATGGATAAAGTTCATAAGTATATGAAAATATCAAAGATAAGTAAAACTAAATTTTTTGATGAGTTATTAGAAGAATTTTTTAATAATAAATTATTAGAAAAAGGATTTTTAGAACTTGAAACTCCATATTATGTCAATACTTCTGAATTAATCAAAAAAAGAATGGTTAATGCTACAACAGAGAAACCTGCTTCAGATTTAAAAAACCAAATGATAATATTTAAAGTTCCTAATAATTTAGATTCATGGAGTAGCAAATACGAAACTTTCTGTTCAGAAAACCCTAATCACCATGAAGGAATTAAGCCAATATTTGCTTTATTTCCGCAGGAAGACGGAAACGAAACTATTAAAATATTATATCATGTTTTTAAAATCGATTATCCTCATGAAGGGATTAAAAAAACTTCTTTAGAAGTTAGTATTTTATCACCTGAAGAAGTTGAAATATTTTTAAATCAATATCCGGAAGAAATCGCTGAAGAATTATTAATTGAATTTAAACAACTTGAAAATGATGTAACTGAAGATTTAGATTCAGGTTTGACACCTTTTGAAGTATTTAAAAAATATGATGATCCTTCCTTTACTAGAATGTTACATTACAATCAAAATATTAATAACACAATTAGTTTAGTTAGTTCGATAGCTAATAATATATTTGATGTGTTGGCCGATGCTTCAACTGAAATAGAAAATATTTCAGAAGATTTTAATAAAGATATTGATGAGAAAGGAAGAGATAATTTCACTTTAGAAGATGTTGAAAAATATGAAAATAGAATCATTGAAAATAAACTTAATATTGTTAATGGATTAAGAAATTATGATTCTAATTTAACTAGTAGAGATTCAAAAACTTTAGAAAAATTTAATAAGATATTAGAAGAAAACCCTGATAATCCTATTTTTGATATGATAGATTCTGTTAATGAATATTTAACAGAAGTAAATAATTCAGAAGAACCTGTTCCAACTGAAGAAGTTTATAGGACTATTAATGATAAACTTGCAGAAATAGCTTTTAATGTTAAAGAAGATTCTAATATAGACCCAGATTTTATTTTAAAATTATTTGAAGGAACGGGATTAAATGGAAATGTTTTAGATTTATTTTCAATTATGGCGAATGCTGAATCTGAAGAAGAATATATTGAAGAAGCAAATAAATTAGCTGAAAAATTAAATTTAAAAATTTAATGCAGTATTTTTGATTAGTTTATTTAAAGAAGCACTCACGATGAGAATATGGATAAATTGTATTCCACATAATAATTATTTTTGATTTCTCAGTAAGTTCTTTCTGCCTTTCCATATCAACTGGCGTTGCCTTTTTCTCAAATCTTTATAGTCATAATACATCTGTGAAGTAACGTATCCATACAGTCTTCTGAATTCATCTATTCTAACAATCTCAGCTTGAACAATAGCTGATTCGCCTTCATGCCAACAATACCATGGATGATGGCAAGGGATATCACATTCTGAAGCCAGTCCTGTCTTGCAGTTGTTGCAGTAGTCAACAAACCATATTTCTTCCTCTCTTTGAGTCTTTTCCTTCTTGGCTTCGATTATCTGCTGTCTTATAGATTTCATTTACATCACTTCAATAATTTTATAAAAACCATAAAAACTATTGAGAACTTTTTGAAAAGTTTTTTTAAAAAACTACTCGCAGTTCTCAAACGATAAAAAGGACAGTTCTTATGGCTTTTTCATTATACATATTTTTATAAAAACTATTTTTTCAGGAGGTATGCGGGAGAACTTTTTGAAAGTTTCCTCCCGTCCATTCCTGAAAATCATGGTTTTTTTAATTTTTCGATTGTAAAAATCACCATCCAACTCAATGAATAATTCTTGAATTTGCCTAAAAACACTTTTAAACAATTTTCGTGAAAAAACTTTTTGAAAAGTTTTTATGAGTTTTCATGGTTTTTCCACTTTCAGGTTTTTTAGGTTTTTTGAGTTTTCATGGTTTTTTTGGTTTTCCCATCCATGGCGGTTTTTTAATCGTGCTGTCAAAGTTCATTATACTTAACCCCTCAATAAATTTATCTTCTTTCATAATGTCTAAAACCCATTCGCCAATCTCATAGCTGATGATTTCATATATTGAATCGTCCATGTGTTTTAAATCATAGTTGATGGATGCAACTTCACTTTTTGCCAAGTCATATACATTGGATCTTCCGGATTGGGTAGTTATCTGAAGAAATCCATGGTCTGCCAATTCATACATGTATTTCCTGACTGATGCCTTACTCAATTCAAGATTCTGAAGCGAGAAGTATTCATTGGTTGTAATTCCCATGTCCAATACTTCCCTGTCCTTATTGATTCTCCAGTCATCGATATTGTTTCTGATGTCATTTAAAACCTCAACCGCTTTTGGAGCCAGGTTTGCAGATATGCTTTCCTTGTATGGCTTGAGCAGACTCATGAACTGCTGAACATCAGCAATATTAGTCAGAATTACTTTCTTACCGTCAATCTCATGGATTTCATGGTTATAGTAATTCAGGGCAGTTATGGTTTTCAGTATACCGTTGAACTTGTCAAAATCCCTTTTATAGAAAGCGGAGTTCTTCAGGAAGTTGATGACAAAGTAAACATATGGATTTATGATTACAATGTCTTCAAAGACTTCCTTCAGATGCAATAGCATGTATGGTACCAGTTTAGCCTCATTTTCATATTTCTTTAGAATCTTGTAGCTTTTGCCGTGCTTGAATTCCAGTGCAGTGTTTCTGCGATTGAAGATATCCTTATTGTCCATTCTTGGAGTAATGAATATGCTTCTGCTCATTTCCTGCTCATCGAAATTATGATTAGGCACTGTAGTGTAAGTTAAACAAGGCCTTCCTTCAAGTTTCAAATCCTTTACTTCCCATCCTCCTTCACCGTCGGGTATGCTTAACGGTTTGTTTAGAAAACCGTCTGACTGAAGTTCTTTCATGAGGTTTTTGGATTCTTCCATGAACTCATGGTCATTATTTCCACCCATATCACCGTAGTTGACAATCTTGCCGTCATAGAAATACCGGTCTGTTTTTGCACGGTTGAACAGGGCTGCTTCAGTGATTTTCTTTTCATTAACGATGAACCTTTTCGGAATCAATCTTAATGCAGTTTCCTGAATGTGGGACTTTCCGCTGCTGGCCTCACCCAGACATATTACAGATACAGGATTTCCCAAAACAACCTGTCCGGCATATACTGTGAATGCATACAATATATTGTTCCTTTCACCTGCAGTAAGCCATTCAATTACGCTGCCGATATAAACCAAAGGACACTTTAATGATTGCAGTTTAGTGATAGCTTCCTTTAATTTGGTAGCATCTCTTTCCTGCTCGGCTTGAAGTTTGTCAGCTATTTCCTGTTCAATGACTGAAAGTTCATTTTCATAGTTGAGCTGCAATAGTTGTTTGACTTCTGAAAACTGACGGTTGATTATCTTTGGCTCTGCTTTGCCTTTCGGATCCATAATCTCTTTGTAGTGCTTTGCGACATTACTTTGAGAAGATAATGTAGCTGGAGATTTGTTTAGATACTCTCCAATCTTATTACCAAACTTGTTTTTAAATACATATGTAACCTTATCAGGATTTTTAGGATTGATAATGAGGGTTATTGTATCTTTTGTGGGTAATTCAGCTACATTACTCATTGTTATTTGCTCCGTCTAGACCTGGACATCACGTACTATGAAACTGTAGTATACGTAGGTTCCGGATTTCTCTTTGACTTGGATTGTCATTTCAGATAATCTGTTAACAAATTCACGGTATTCGGCAAGGTCAACATTTCTGACAACATTGGATTTGCCGACTGAACCTGCATTTTCAAGTTCGAGGATGGAAGTCAAGAAGTCAAAGAGTACGCTTCCTTTGCGGATGTTTTTGTGAAGGTCTCCATCATTTTTGAGGTTAACGTTTATTTCAACGTATAGCTGTTCGTCATCTTTGAAGATAAAGAGTTTGAATCTGTTAACGGTTTTTTCTTCACCGTCATAGTCGAAAGTGTATGATGTAACTGAAGACATTTGTGGTCTTCCGGTGATTAGGGTTCCATCTTCAAAGTCTTTAAGTTCTGCTTTTTCATATCCTTCAGGGATTTCTACAATTTCTTCATAATCCAATTGTGTGCTTGTAAATATACTTTGTCTATCATTACTCATTTTAACATCTCCTAAATAATATTAAAGAGGATTTAGGAATCATCCTCTTTTAAAAATTTTGACTGGTTTTGTGTAACCATTTTTTCAGCTGTCATTTCTTCAGCACTGACTTCTCCAGCTCCTATCAGTTCTGCAATTGCCCTGTTGGTTGCACGGGTTTTTGCAGTGGACATGATTGTGTGATCGGAAACTTTGTCTTTTCCTTTTTCACTTCTGGAGCATAGTGCATCTGATTCGACACTTCTGCCATTTGGAAGAGTGGCACGAACGCAGTAGTAGGCTTCACGTACCCTTCCCATTTTTGTTCTTTCAAGGTCACGGTCAATTATTTCAGTATCCACGTTAAATGCACGGGATAGCTTCTGCCATGCTGATTTCTTTTTGAAGTGTCTTTTCACGCTGACATAGTTACCGTTTTCATCTTTCTCTTTGACTATGATTTCCTGATAGTCTGTTTCGTTCAACAGTCCTTTACAGAGTTTTTGATATGCGTCCCACTGTTCAATAGCTGTATCGACATCTGGAACATTATCAACAACTTTCATTACCTCATTTTCCTGAGGATTTTCTATAAGTTCAGCTTTTACCATATTATCACCTTAAATATTATTGGAGGAGTTTAGACTCCTCCGGTACTTGTTGCAATTCCAATCCATCCGATTATTATAGCAAATGCAATGCTTCCAATAAAAACCAATTTTGGATTAATCTTCATCGGTTCCGGTTTCGGGTATAATCTTGCTGGTTTAGGCATATTGACCAAGTCTCCTGATGCAGATTTCAATAATTAAATTCAAGTTAATTATTTTAGTTCTTCCGCCTTTTTTACGGATCACTACTGTTTTATTGTCAGGGAATTTCAGTTCATCTGATTTCAATGCTACAGATTGAGGATTTTCATTTGCAGATATGAAAGCGATGAAATGTTTATCATCAAGGTTTCTTTGCATTTCAAGAATTGTCTCCTGCATATCAGTCATCTCCTTTGGTTTTCCTAAATCCAACAATGAAAGCTTCTCCCCTTATGAATTTGATTAGGCCAATGTCACCTGCAGCAGCATAATGAATCAAGCCCAACAGCTTTGAATGTATCATGCCATCCACAAGCACAATACCATCATCGTCAATGTAGAGGATTTCCTGTTCCATATCACCTTTGGCAACCTTAATCTCGCCCTTGTGGGTGAGGATGCCATGGTAGTTGTCATCGAACTGATTGTGAGGGGCTATCTCAGCCACCTGTCTTTTGAATGGTGAATAGCTGTTCATTTTATTCACCTGACTTTTTGATATAAATTAATACTGCCCATATGTCGTCCCATAAGTCTTTCGGGACTAAAACATGAGGCACTCCGTTTACGTCCTGTTCTAACATATTAGTCTCCTTTAATATTTCTGAATTCATTTCAACGCTCCAAGCTATTGATTCAGTTTGAGTATCTTGATTCTGTACATTTCAAAAAATTCCCTTTCATTTCTTATGTTTTCTGTTTCGGTTATCTCATCAATAGCCTCTTCAAGTGCCTGGAAGTTATTTGTAATGATTACTTCGCCCATCTGGGGTTTTATTATATCACACATTTTTATACATCTCCTGATTTCCCATCATTGTATTACTGGGGTATGCATATTCAACAGTCTAAAATTCACAGGAGCCAGAAATGCTTGAAAAACAAAAATAGTATTGGAGTAAAATCAACTTTCCATTCTTTTCCGAATATTTAGAATAAAATAAGTTTTGCTTTATATATTCCTTAAAATAAACTAGATATTGGGTTAAGTTTTGAAAAGTATTAATTTTTAACATGTTTGTCGACTTGCTAATCATTTTTATTTTTCTCGCACTGACCCCTTAGGATTATATCAAAAAATAATATTTATAACTCGTTGTTCAAATAAAATTATTTTTTTATAATCCTTTTTATCATGATTTTTTTTCTTGCTTTTCTTGATATTTTACCTCCATATACTGATTGTCTGCGCATTATGGGGGAAGTTGTACTGGAGTGAAATATTGCTTTCACTTAGTAGAATTGTTCCCATCACATAATGGCAATTATACTTCTGTAAAAATGAATATATAAACATTTTGTTTTGTATTTTTGTGAATATTGTTTAAAAAATAGTTTAATTTTATATTGATTTGTATATCCATAAAAATAAAACACCGATGTTTTTACAATTGTTGTTTAACAAAAAAAGTAAAGAATAGTGAAATGTATAAATTTCACTTTGAGTTAACAATATTGTTCCCTTCGTCAGGCATGCGCTCGAAAATCCAGTCGACCTTGCTGTTAAGATCTTCTATCTGTTTTTTATAATCTTCATTTTCCTTTTCAAGCTGCATATACTCCGGAGATTTGATTGACAGCTTTTCAACATCTACATTGATTGTAATGGCATGCAGATGCTTGATATACTCAAATTTCAAATCTTCAGGATTGGTCATGAAGTAAGCCTGGTCGGTTTTGTTTTTTGCCTTTCCCTGCAAATCATTCACATCATCCAGACTCATGCCGTCATTGTACAGATCGGATGCATGAAACTTACGAAGCATATGGCTTCTGAATCGACTGTAATGACCTATTCTTCCAAGACCCAGTTCATCATTGATTCTTTGAAAGTACCCGATGAAGTAGGATTCATACATTTTGAATAGTTTGCTTTCAGGAGTTAATGTGTCTGTCCTTGTTAAAAGATATGCATTGATAGCCTTTACTGCTTCAGGACTGCAATAGGTAGTGTAATACTTATTGGTTTTAATTCTCCTGAGATTAAAGGTAGGCACAATATTATCGTCGTCGTTTAGATAATCGATTATCTGAAAGATATCCATTCTCTTGTTTGGAAGATAATCTGACAGTGCATCCATATAGTCCTGAATTGTCAGGCTTAATGTCTCGGCTCTTGCACATCCGCTTGAACATGAAAACAGAATTATTGCTTTCATAACGGGAGGTGCAATAGCTATGGCCTGCCTTATGATTTCCTTGTCAGGCAGATCCTTGTAGTAAATAGGTGTTGGTTTTCTTACAGATTTCATGTTCAGCCTTGGAAGCGGAATGATTTCAATGTCATAGAATCTGTAGAATTTTGTAATTGCAGACATGTGTATTCTGAGAGTGTTTAGGGAATACTCGTCCAGCAGATACTGCCTGTATTTCAACAGTTTATGTTTGACACGGCGGTGTTTCCATTTTACGTTGTTCGCTTCGTCTTCTTCTGCCTCATCCAGCAATTCCTGGAGAGTCATACCATAGTAATTACAATACTTTCGCATTACAGACCGGTTGACTTTCCGGGTCTCTTTTGCGTAGTTGTTTGTAATAAATATATTTTCCAGCAACTCGTTGTTCATCATACTTAACACTTCTATAACTTAGTTATAAAAAATGTTAAGAGAGAGCATTTGAGAAGTAATTTTTTAATAAGTTACTGATATTTCCTATGGTACCATCATATTATCACTTATTTAAAAATTTGTCCTTGGAATTTGTACACGTCACAGCTTTCATCCATCCAGCTGTCTGCGCTGATTCCGGCTTTCATGCATGTGTGGTCTAAGAAGTCTTCTTTTGTAAATGCATTTTCAACTGCAACCTGTGGGAGCAGCAATCCTCTTGCATATCCTTTCTGTATTATTAATCCGTCACGGCCGATTTCAATTTCATCAAAGTACTGGTCTGGATGTGCCACAACAATCATTTCAGGCTTTGTCAAAACTGTCACTTCAAATTCCAGCTCTTCAAATTCTTTTTCACTAATCTGATTGAATCTTGGGTCGTTAAATGCTGCAGCTATTGCAACCTCTATTGTTGCATCAATTGCAGGTTTGACGGGTTCTGCATATCCGATGCATCCTCTTAAATTATTATTTTTGTTAATTGTTACGAATACTCCTAACGGCTCATCCAATTCAATTGGATAATCGTCAGGTTTAACCAATGTTTTTCCGGTGTCCAGGAAGTATTTGACTGATGCCATTGCGATATCTACCAAATAGTCTCCTGCTCTCTCTGTTATCATTTATCCCATTCCTCCAACAAGTGCATTCAAAATTCTTGTATGTGGTCCGCCATCACCTACCGGGGCTGTTTGACCGCCTTTTCCACAAAATCCAACACTTAACTTAAAGTCGTTGCCGATTGCGTCAATGTTTTTCAATGTTTCCAGAATGTTTCCGGACAGTGATACATCCCTTAGAGGTGTTGTGATTTCGCCGTTTTCAATCATATATCCTTCAGCGGCGTTAAATTGGAAGATGCCCTTACCGGTATCGACTTGCCCTCCTCTTGAACCTTTGAGATAAATTCCATTGTCTATACCTTCAAATAGTTCGCTGACTTCCATGTCTCCAGGTTGTAGGAATGTGTTGCTCATTCTAACAATTGGCTGGTCTGCAATGATTGACCTTGCGTTTCCAGAAGATTTCATTCCCAGTTTTGATGAGGTTGACCTTGAATTCAAAAGGGAAATAAGCTTTCCATCCTTGACCAGCTGATTTGGTTTTGTTTTGACTCCTTCAACATCATATGGATAATATCCGAAACCATCCTTGAGACTTGCATCATCAAAGATATTTACAATGTCTGATGCGATTTGAGTTCCGATTTTGTCTTTGAGGATGGAATCATTTTGCAAAATCAAATCACCTTCAACTGCATGGCCTAAAGCTTCATGAATCAGTACCCCAGTCAGTTCAGGGTCTGCTATTACTGGAAATTGGCCTGAAGGTGCAGGTTTTGCATCGAGTAATCTGACTGCCTTTTCACCAATCTTTCTTCCGAACTCTTCAATGTCGGCGTCGGCAATGACTTCAAATCCCTTGACTCCTCCAAGACTTCCATGTCCGAATTGGATTAGTTCTCCATCGGTTGCAGATGCATTCAATGCCATTCTGACTCTGGATGTCTTCATTTGGATTTCACTGCCTTCGCTGTTCATGAACAGCTCATTGACTTCGCTGTCGCCATAGCTTACTGTTGTACTGTTTACCTTATCAATTGTGGCGGCATCATTTGCCTGCTTCATTATGTCGTTTTTTTCTTCAATTGATATGTCTTTAAACGGTATTTTAACATCCACTTCCACTTTATCTTTTACAATATCGCTTTCACTTAATTCAACATCTCCTTTAAGTGAATTTGATAATTTTAAAGCGGTTTCAGTTATTTCATTGATTTTTGATAAGTCTGTTGTATATGCAAAACCCCATGCTCCATTATTTAACACTCTTATTCTTGCTCCTAAGCTCATTCCAGTGTTAATTTCATCGACATTTCCATCTTTCATTAATATGGAAGTATTGTCGCCCATTCCAAATCTGATATCTATGTAATCCACTTTTGGGCTTGTTTTTGCAATAACATTTTCGAATAAATTTATATATTCTTCCATTTTATCACTCAAAAAGATTTATACAATACTAATTTTATATTAACTATTAAATAAAACTTTATTAATTAAAACGTACAATATAACAATTGTTAAAAAAATTTGGTGATGTAATGTTTATCATTGTAGGAACTGGTGCGGGAGGAGCAATTCTGGCAAAAGAGTTGGCGGAAAATAACCTGCCTGTAACCATTTTGGAAAAAGGACCGTATATAAAATCAAAGGATGCATTTGAATATTATGACAAATACAATGACTCAGTAGACCTGTTGACTACCACATGCATTGGCGGTGCAACAATCGTTTCAATGTCAAACATGGTAAGGGCACTTGATGAGGAGCTTTTGGACTTTGATGTGGATTTAACTGAAGCATATGAATATGTTGATGGCCTTGTTGGGGTTCATGAGCTCGATGACTCTCATATCGGCAAGGGAACTCAAGCATTTTTAGACGCTGGTCGTGAACTAGGTCTTAAAACAGTCAAAATGCCAAAGGCAATCCGGGAAGAGGATTGCATTCAGTGTGGAAAATGTGCATTTGGTTGTCCTGCAGATGCCAAATGGTCCGGAAAGGATTTCGTTGATGATGCAGTTGAAGCCGGCGCTACACTGATAACTGAAGCTGAAGTAACTGAGCTGATTATTGAGGACAATTCCATTAAAGGTGTCAAATACCTCAAGAATGATAATGAAGAGAATCTTCTCGGTGATTATGTGGTGCTTTCTGCAGGTGCAATATCCTCTGCACTGATTTTGAGAAGGGCTGGAATCGATGCTGGCCGTGAAATATTCTTTGATCCGTTTGTCAGCGTCGGAGGATATCTTAAGGATATAAACTTTAACACTGAAGTCCAGATGGCCGGACTTGTTATCGGTGAAAATTTCGTTCTGTCCCCTCATTTTTCATCATTCATCCGTGCAAACATTCCAGATGATTCAGTAACTGATAAGGATATACTAAGCATCATGGTCAAAACGGCTGATGAGTGCAAGGGATATATCGACGATGACGGTGAGGTCTACAAGACAAATACCATTCAGGACATAAGATATCTGGCTGAAGGTGTTGCAACAGCAGGTTTTATTTTAGAAAAAGCAGGTGTCGACCCGAATACAATAGGTTCAACAGTCTATAGAGGAGCACACCCTGGAGGAACCGCAAAAATTGGTGAAATAGTTGACAGCAATCTTGAAACTGAAATTTCCAATCTATTCGTTTGTGATGCAAGTGTATTGCCTATATCTCCTGGAAAACCTCCAATATTGACAATACTTGCATTATCCAAAAGATTGGCGGATTATCTAAAAAATAAATAGAAGATTATTCGAATTGCTTTTCGATATCTTCTGTTTTTATTAATTTTTCACAGTAATGGCATCTGACCACTGGAGGATACTCTCTAACGACATTGAAGAGAGGTGTTATCGGTTCATTTTCAAAATTTGTAATGCACTTTGGATTTGTGCATTTAATTATTGAACTAATCTTTTTTGGAAGGACAATTTTATCTTTTTTTATGGGTTTGAAATCCCTGATAATATTGATTGTAGCTTTTGGAGCAATTAGAGCAATTTGATTAAGCTCGCTGTGGTCAAGTTCCCGGTTTTCGATTTTTACAATGTCTTTTCTTTCAATTTCGCCTGAAGATACATTCATGGCCACTGTTACATTACTTGTTTCATCATCGGGAAGGTTCAAAATCTTTAGGATGTGCAACGCTTTGTTGGCAGTAATATGGTCTATTACAGTACCATTTTCAATAGCTCTAATTTTTAGTTCTGATTTTGTCATAGTAACACCTAATACATTTTCAAATCTTTCATTTCAATTATTGCTTCAGTATCTCTAACTAATTTTTCGGGACTTTTGTTTTTAGTCGCAATTGTAAAGCTCTCAATGACTCTGGCTCCACGTAATGTAACTTTCTCTTCAAGTCTGCCGATGTTGGATTCGCCACGGTTGGCATCCATTGTAGCAAACAGGATAACATCTTTTGCTCTAAGGTCACATCTGTCAATAATTGTTAATATTGCAGGAGTGGGATTTCCGTTCCAGGTAGGGGTTCCAAAGTATACTGTGTCATAGCCTTTCAAATCTACTTTGGCAGGGACAATGTCTGTTTTTGTTTCTCGGAATGCGCTGATTGATGCAAATAATCTGTTTTTAAGACCATTACGATTTTTTAAATCATGTATTCTTGCCAAATCTGCATTCAGGTTTTTAGCTAGTGTTTTTGCAACTAAATCGGTTGTTCCTCCATTCGAATAATACACAATTATTCTTTTCATGTTTTTTCCCTCTTTGTATGATTTTAAGGATGAAGACCCAAGTGTCTTAGGCCTAAAGTTTCATCAATTCCCAAGATGATGTTCATATTTTGTATTGCCTGGCCTGATGCACCTTTGACAAGGTTATCAATGGCAGATAACATTACAAGTCTTCCGGTATCATCAATTTCAAATCCTCCAATATGGACAAAGTTGGATCCGCGAACTGAACTCAGATGAGGAATTTCGCCTTCATCCATGAGTTTAATGAAGAATTCTTTGCCATATTCCTTTTCGTATATTTTTCTGATTTCATCAGGTGTGATGTCTAAATTCTCATCAGTCAAAAAGCTGTGGCTTGTAGTTTGGATTCCACGGTTGACCGGCACCAGATGGGGTGTAAATGAAACTTTGACATCTTCGAATCCATGAAGTTCCTGTTTGATTTCAGACATATGCCTGTGTGAAGAAATTTTATATGGATTTACATTGTCTGCGATATTAGGATAGTGTGTAGTTGCTGACGGGTTAACGCCTGCTCCACTGACTCCTGTTTTTGAATCAATAATGATTCTATCTACCAGGTCATTTTTAACCAATGGATAGGATGATAGGATTGCACCGGTTGGGAAGCATCCAGGGTTTGCAACAAGATTTGCCTTTTTAATTTCCTCCCTGTACAATTCAGGAAGTCCAAAGGCACCCTTATTTTCCTTGTCTGTATGTTCCATGCCGTACCATTTTTCATAAACTGCAGTGTCGCGATATCTGTAGTCTCCACTTAAATCAACTACTTTTGCACCGGTTTCCAGGATTTCAGGCACAATTTTCATTGATGCACCATGAGGTGTGGCGGTAAATACGACATCTGCATCTAATTCAGAAGGACTTTTATTTTTGAATACAAGTCCTGAATCTCTAACGTGGGGGTGGATTTTATGTACCGGAGTTCCATCGTACTGTCTGGAGGTGATGTCTGTAATTTCCACTTTCGGATGGTTTGAAAGCATTCTTAAAAGTTCTCCGCCAGTATATCCACTTGCTCCAATTATTGCTACTTTAAACATTTTATTATCTCCTTAATCTTCACAATGATCTAGAATTTTTCCTTCGAAATCAGTATTTTCAATTTTTCTAATGATTTTGCAGCTGCTGTCAAGTTCACAGTCACGATATTTTTCAATACGCACTGCTTTCGCTTTAAATCCCCTTTTGTCAAGGGCCTCTTGCAGTTTTCCAACATCGTGGTTTTGGTCAGCTCCAACGGTAATGATGTCAGGGTCAATTTCCCTTACGATTTTGAAAACATCGCCATTTGCATCACCTAAATAAGCGTCAGTTACGGGTTTTAACATTTTAATTAATTCCAGGCGTTGGTCCTCTCCAACGATAGGCACTCTTTTTCTTCTTTCAACTGTTGCATCTCTTGCTACAACAACATAAAGTTCAGCATCTTCTCCACCAAGTTTTCTGGACTCTTCCAGGTAAACTCCGTGTCCAGGGTGGAGTATGTCAAATGTTCCGGTCGCCATTACTTTCATTCAATTACCTCTTTTGATATTTTAAAGCTTCAGTCAAATCAATTTTATCAGTATAAAGTGCAGAACCGATTACAACTCCTTCCACACCGCTTTTATTTAGTTTTTTAATGTCATCTATTGTTGTTATTCCTCCGGAATAAACAATAGGCAAATCTACAGATTTTTTTAACTCTTCTACAGGTTCTGTGTAAAATCCGCCCAAAAGCCCTTCGACGTCAACGTTTGTAAACAGAATGCTTCCGGCACCGTGCTCCTTGAACTCCTGTGAAATTTCACTTGGGCTTTTGTCAATTTTTTCCTGCCATCCCTTAATGACTACTCTGTTGTCTTTGCTGTCAAGTGATATCATTATTCTGTCTGAACCGTATTCCTTTGACAGTTCGGTGATTGTTTCAGGTTGTTGAATCCCCATTGTTCCGATAATTATCCTTTCAATATCAAGGTCTAACAATTGGCGGGCATATTCTATGCTTCTTATTCCTCCGCCAAGCTGTATTGGGACACTGACTTCCTTTAGGATTTTTTTAATAATGTCAAAGCTGGCCACTCCATTTATTGTGCCGTCCAAATCAATGACATGGATATTTTTAGCTCCCAAATCTTCCCAATGTTTTGCAACAAGTTCAGGATTGTCTATTTCAACCATTTCACTTCCAGGTTCGCCTTGGACAAGCTGGACACATTTTCCATTCTTTATGTCCACCGCAGGCATTATTAACATTTCATGTTCATTAAATGACATTTGGATTTTTCCTGTAATATTTTATTATAATTAAAGTTTTAGTTTTGAAATCTTTTATAATTATTGTTTTTTTTCATTTTTTGCATTTCAATTTGAATACTTTATTAAAGATTAGTAATATAATTAATAGTAATGAGTAAAATTATTGAATTCAAAAATGTTGATAAAATTTACAAAACCGGAGACCACGTTCTAAAGGCTATGGATAATGTAAACTTCACAATTGATGAAGGGGAATTTGTGGTAATTCTTGGTCCGTCAGGAGCAGGCAAATCAACCCTTTTAAACCTTTTGGGAGGTCTTGACACTGTTACTTCAGGCCAGATTATTGTCAATGGCCATCATGTGGAAGAATTCAATGATGATGAACTTACCAGTTATCGGGCAGAGAATGTAGGATTCATATTTCAGTTTTATAACCTGATTCCAAACCTAACTGCTCTTGAAAATGTTGAGCTGATGAGGGACATTGTTGATGTTGACATTAATGGACTGGAAGTCCTGGATTCTGTTGGACTCAAAAACCATGCAAATCAGTTTCCAGCACAATTGTCTGGTGGGGAACAGCAAAGGGTATCTATTGCAAGGGCAGTTGCCAAACAGCCTACAATGCTTTTATGTGATGAACCGACAGGTGCATTGGACTCTAATACAGGTGTCCTAATTCTGAACCTGCTTCAGCATATGAGCAATGACAAGGGAACTACGGTTATCATTGTAACTCACAATGCAATTTTGGCCGAAGCGGCTGATAAGGTCATTAGGATTAAAAATGGTCAAATAGAAAGTATTGTTGTTAATGAAAATCCTAAGAATGTTGCTGATTTGGAATGGTGATGTTTTTAGGTACGCACTGAATGATGATATGTCTGTGATATTCGATTCGTTCGACTTGAAAATTTAGGAATTGTTTGAATGTTCAAATTTTTCTATCATCACTAAATTTAAATCTTATTTTTTTCATAGTATATACCATGTCTTTATTTAAAAAAATGCTAAGGGATATAAAAATTAACAAGATGCAATTTATTGCAATATTCCTAATGGCATTTATAGGCATTTTTGCATATACGGGGATTTATGCCGAGTATTATGGATTAGTGCAAACTTCCGATGGGTTCTACACGGATACGAACATGGCTGATGCATGGGTTTACAACACTGATTTTGATGATGCCTCAGTGGATAAGGTCAATGAATTTACAACCCAATCGGACAGGCAGGAAGTGGTTGAATCACAGGCAAAGCTTGAAAACAAACCGGATGTCACGCTGCACTTTATAGAAAAGGGAACGATTTCTAAATTTTACACAACAGAAGGTGAAGACTTTAACCCCGATGATACTTCAGGTGTTTGGTTGGATGCTCGTTTTGCAGATGCCCGTAATTTAAAAGTTGGAGATAAGATAAGCTTTGAATTTGACAATCAAACAGTCAAAAAAGAAATTAAGGGACTTGGATATTCCCCTGAATATGTCTATGAAGTGTCTCCAAATTCATTAACTCCTGATTTTAAAGAAATGGGCTTTGCATACTTGTCTGCTAAATCATACCCTCATGATTTGAAATACAATACTCTGCTTGTTAAATATGACTCATCTTATGATGATTTTATGGATAAAATCTCTTCAATTGATTATCTTTCGGTCACTAAAAAAGAGGATCATTTAAGTGTATCCAAATTCTCTGATGAAATGGCACAGCATAAGATGATTGGGAATGTTTTTCCGATTGTATTTATTTTAGTCACTTTTCTAACTCTTTTAACCACAATGTCAAGAATCGTGACTCATCAACGTGCTCAAATCGGAATCCTTAAGGCGGTAGGATTTAAGGATAGTGTAATCATTATGCATTATCTTGCTTATGCTTTCTTCCCGGTTCTTGCCGGGTCAATCATTGGATTGATTACGGGGCCAATGATAATTCCACAAATGTTTTATCCGTCAATGATGAGAAGCTACAGCATGCCTAGCTGGCATCCGGGTTTTGACATGAGTTTCATCTACATTGCAGTGCTGATGGTTGTATTATCAGTGTTAGTTACCTATTTTTCATGTAGGATAATCTCAAGGGAAAATCCTGCAGATACGTTACGGCCAAAAGCGCCCAATACCTCTTCAAAAACCCATATCGAAAAATCAAGGATCTGGAACCGGTTAAGCTTTAATCTCAGATGGAATTTGAGGGATGCAAGTAGAAACAACTTTAGGGCATTGATGGTAATAATTGGAGTGATGGGTTGTGTAGCGCTGCTGATTGCGGCATTTGGAATGAACGACAGCATGCATGAGTTGAAATCATGGGAATATGATGATATCACTCATTATGAGTCAAAATTACTGCTTTCAAAAGAGGCCAATCCGATGGAGCTTTATTATATTTTAAATGAAACAAACGGCAGCTTTATAATGCAGCAATCAATTGAAATGAAGGCCAATGATGTTGAAGACACGGTATCGCTTTTGGTATCAAATAACACGGATTTGATATCATACACGGACAGCAATCGAAATTCAATTGATATAGCTGAAGGGGATGTTTCCATTTCCACTAAACTGGCGGAAAAGTTTAATCTGACAATTGGGGATAAAATCAGATGGCATATTGTTGGTGAGGATGATTGGGTCACATCAAAAATTGGCCAGGTACATGCAGAGCCAATCTCACAAGGGCTGATAATGTCTCCGGATACTTTGGAGGACCAGGGATTGAATTTTACTCCTACAAATATCATCACTGATGAGAAATTTGGTGAAAACTTTGATTCAATAAAATCAACCACCAGCACGGAAAAGATGAAAAAGAGTTGGGACCAAATGACTTCGGCTGTAATGATGATGGTTTCTGTGGTGACATTTGTAGCGGTGGCATTGGCGTTTCTGGTTTTATATAATCTTGAAATATTGTCATTCACTGAAATTGAGAGGGAAATTGCTACATTGAAGGTTTTGGGATTTAAGACAAAGACACTGCGGAAGTTATTGCTGACTCAAAATGTATTTTTCACTGCATTAGGCTTTATTTTAGGCATTCCTTTGGGATTCTACTTCATGACCCTGATGATGAATGCTGCCGGAGATTCCATTTATTATGTTCCTACATTGACATGGGGAAACATATTGCTGTCTGCTGTCATAACATTCACAATTTCAATCGGTGTCAACTTAATGTTTTCTGATAAGATAAACGATTTGAATATGGTTGAAGCACTTAAAGATGTTGAGTAGTGTTAATTATGGTGTATTAATCAGTTTTTAATAGAATAAATGATTGACCTTATGATTGATATCAAACAGCAGATGCTGATTGCAAGGGGATATCCTAAAAATGCAATTACCAAACCGATAATGAAAAGTATGAATGGAACAACTAATGCATTTTTTACAGCTAAAGCTTCTGATAGATATTCTTGGTCGGGATTAATTTCCAGCAAGGATTTTGCCATCCAAAATAATATGATATTGACTATAATGAAATCTAATCCGTATAATACTTCAGCAAGCAAAGAAAAAGGATTATTGGCAACAAATGTAGTTAAATAAGGAAGTAATGAAATAACCAGCAGCAATATTATGTTTTGCCAAATGATTTTTGGGGTGATTCTTTCAACA
>NZ_CAJODJ010000046.1:0-12505 GCF_905233225.1 Methanobrevibacter sp. UBA212 | reverse complement strand
CAGAACCTAGGGGACCTAGGGGATAGCTTAGAATATTTCCATTCATATAGAATGGATTACCTAAGAATCTCCGACCTCTACAGGTCGGAGAGGTTCAAGAAAAAATGTATGCGAACAGATAGTGATTTTACACTTGAAACGCACCTCTTTATTTTATAATATTCATTTTTTTCTTATTTTTTCCAATTTTGTTTAAATAATTTAATATTTTTAATGGAATTTATTAATTATTTTTCTTTCTGAAATTTAAAAATTTCATTATAATTTAGGATAATTTTATATATTAATTTTAATAAAATATTTATGTTAAATTAATTTTATACGGGGAAATGGTGATTTGGATGTTGGAGCAATATTTACCTTTTGTGGCATTGATTATTTTTGGTAACATTGAAAATTTGGTGCTATCTTCACAAGGGGTTGTGGCAGGTGTAAATCCGTTAAAATTAGGTATTGCAAGCTTTCTTTGCGTCGCAATGTGGTTAGCAATCGGAACTTTCGGAACACAAATACTTATAGATTATGTTAGTTTCATTGAGTTCATGGGTGGATTGGCTATTTTTATTTTAGGAGCCCAAGCAATGTTTAGATCAATTAGGGGTGAATAGTGTGGATGCTGAAATAATGCACTTCTTGCCATTAATGGTTTTTGGAAACATAGAAAACTTGATTTTAGCGGCTCAAGGTGTTGCAGCGCATGTTGACCCTCTGGGTTTGGCCATCTTGAGTTTTATAGCTGTTCTTTTATGGTTTTTAATTGGAACATTTGCTACAAAAATAGCAATGAAATATGCAAGGGCAATCAATTTCATTGGCGGTTTGGCAATTTTTATTTTAGGTGTCCAAGCAATGGCGGGGGCAATTCCTGGAATGATGGCTTTTTTACCTTAGATTCTCATGTCTTATCTAAAGCATAAGCTGTATGGCTTGATATTTGGTTTATTCAAACATGCAGATGTTGAAAAAAACAGGATTTCTTTTATAATTGATTCTCGTGAATCATTTAAAGGCAATTTGGATTATATTAAAAAGGAATTTGAAAGAAGGGGAGAATTTGAATTCCATTTCTTTTATAAGGACAAATTATCTTTTGGCAGTTTCAAAAAGCTTGCAGGCTCAAAATACATATTTTTAAACGATAACTTTTTCCCATTGGCATTCATGAAATTCGGAGAGGAAAATACTATTGTACAGTTATGGCATGCTCCGGGGGCTTCCAAGAAATTTGGAGGTTCTGTTGATATTGAAAGCAGAGACATATTGAGTAAGATCTCTGAAAATACTGATTATTTGATAGTCACCTCTGAAAAAATTATAGGATATTACAGCGAGGCCTTTCAGATGCCCGAATCCAAAATCAAGGCATTGGGCCTTCCAAGAATGGATTATTACTTTGAAGAGCGTAATCTGGAAAAATTGAAAGAGGATTTCTGCCGAAAATATGATATCTCTAAAGATAAGAAAATCATTCTCTATGCTCCAACCTTTAGGGATGAGGAAAAATACAATAATGTTTTCGGCTACCTGGATTTGGAGGACTTTAATGCAAGATTGGGAAACGAATATGTTTTGGCATTGAGGCTCCATCCAAAGATAAAGAACTTCTATAAGGATGACATATCTTCAAAGGGAAAATATATTGATGTAAGCGGATATGAGTCAGAACAGGAGTTGATGCTGATTAGTGATGTTTTGATAACAGACTATTCATCAATAATGATTGAATACTCTATTTTAAATAAACCTACCGTATTTTTCACTTATGATCTTGATGAATATCTGGCCAATGAACGCGGATTTTACTATGATTTCAAAACTACCGTTCCGGGCCCCATCGTTTACACATCCGATGAGCTGATTGGCGTAATTGAAAATGATGAATTCGATAAAAGCAAAATATCGGAATTTGTAAAGACTCAATTTGATGAAATCGATGGTAACTCATCCAAGCGTATTGTAAATTTTCTTTTAAATAATGAGGGATAAAATGGATAATTTTGATGTTAGTGTTATCGTTCCAGTCTATAACTGCGAAGGGTATATAGGTACAACACTTGATTCAATAATCAATCAGGATTTCAGAAGTTTTGAATTGATTGTCATAGATGACGGGTCAACCGATGACAGCCTTGAGATTATCAATCGGAAATTGTCCAAATCAGCGATTTCCTACAATGTCATACACCAGGAAAATTCAGGAGTAAGCAGCGCAAGAAATCGGGGAATTGCTGAGGCAAAGGGCAAATATTTGGTTTTCATTGATGCAGATGATTATGTAACCGGAAATCACTTGTCTGAATTATACAATGGCAAAACCAACTTTAGCATGATTCAATTCGTTAAAAAGGATGGAGATAAATTATCCACACCCCATCATTTTGCCTGTGAACTGATGTTTTGCGATGAGCTTATAAAAAAGGAACTGAATATGGAAATGCCGTTCAACTTCTGGCAATTGATGTACAAAGCCAGCATAATCAATGACAATAACATAAGGTTCAATCCCAATCTGGTTTATGGCGAAGACATCGATTTTGCACTTAGGGCCTTACTTTATGGGGATGAGGTTGCAATAAGCAATGAAGCCACTTACTATTACATTCAGCGCTCCGAATCAGCCATCAACACAACCGAGTTCAGGCGTTTTGAGGTTATAGCTATCTTTGAGGATTTGGCTGAATTTTATAAAAGTCAGGGAAGGGATGACCTGGCCAACTTGATTATCACCTCAAGAATTCCGAAGGCAATATTCGGAAACATGAACTACTTCTTCTACAACGGGTATGATTTTGATGAGGTACTCGACAAAATGAAGGAGCTTGATTTGCTCACTAAATTATCCAAATATGAAGGGGACGGCAAGTTCAAATCCAAAATTAAATTATTCTTATTAAGTCCAAAATTATATTATAAGACATGGAAAAGATTAAAAAATTCGATTGATTAGCATGAGGGTTTCTGTAGTAACACCAAATTATAACGGGAAAAAATTTTTAAAGGCTTTCTTTGAATCCTTAAACAATGATTCGGAGCTTATCGGAGAGGTCATCATAGTCGATAATGCATCAACTGATGGAAGCAAGGAATATATTGAAGGCAGTACTTTCAATTTCCCAGTAAGGCTTATTGAAAACACGGAAAATGTCGGATTTTCACCGGCCGTCAATCAGGGAATCGAAAAAGCCCAATACGAATATATATTTTCCTTAAATAACGACACTGAAGTCAAAAAGGGATCCATCAAGGCTTTAGTTGATTTGATGTCTTCTGATGACAATATTTTTTCTCTCCAGGCAAAGATGCTTCAATACAACAACAAGGAATTGATTGATGATGTTGGGGATGAATATAACCTGCTTGCCTGGACTAAAAAGACAGGCGAGAATCACAGCTCAGGCGAGTACACAGAGGTCTGTGAAATATTTTCAGCCTGTGCAGGTGCGGCCATGTATAGGAAATCCCTGCTTCTGGAGCTTGGAATGTTTGACGATAACTTTTTTGCATATATGGAGGATGTTGATTTGGCAATCAGGTCAAGGATATATGGCTATAAAAACCTGCTTTGTCCCGATGCCGTCGTATACCACATAGGCTCCGCCACATCCGGAAGCAGATACAATGAATTCAAGGTTCGCCTGGCAGCAAGAAATAATGTTTGGGTTGTATATAAGAACCTGCCTATACCATTGAAAATCGTAAATTTCATATTCTTGTTTTTCGGATTCTTAATTAAGTATCTGTTCTTTAAAAAAAAGGGCTTCGGTTCAACTTACATGTCAGGCATTAGGGAGGGCCTTTCTAGCAGAAGCAAAATTGACAAAGTCAAGTTCAAATCGAAAAATACGAAAAACTATTTTAAAATCGAATACAGATTAATAATCAATACATTTAAATTTTTAAAAAAATAACTAGTGAGTCTTATGGATCTTTCGGTTGTAATCGTAAACTATCAAACCTTTGAGCTAACAAAGAACACCATCAATTCCATTTTGGAATATGACTATCCATTTTCATATGAGATATTTGTAGTGGATAATGCATCCAGCGATGATAGCCTGGACCGTCTAAGGGATTATTTTAAGGACAATGTCAAATTCATAGCTTCAAAAGAAAACAACGGTTTTGCAGCCGGAAACAACCAGGCATTGAGACAGGTCAGCGGCAGATATCAGCTGCTTTTGAACTCCGACACTGTCGTATGGGAAAACACTTTAGAAGACATTTACTGCTATATGGAAGAGCATGAAGATGTTGGCGCATGCGGATGCAGGGTTCTTCTGGAGGATGGCGAACTTGATAAGGCCTGCAAAAGGTCCTTTCCAAACGTTAAAAATTCATTCATAAGATTATTCCACATTCCAACAAACAGTGAGGATGATGACTACAACCTGACCGACTTGCCGGATGATGAGGTCTATGAAATAGACTGCCTTACCGGAGCGTTCATGTTCATAAGAGAGGATGCCCTTGACCAGATAGGATTGCTTGATGAGACATTTTTCATGTATGGCGAGGATATTGACCTTTGCTACCGCATTAAGCAGGGCGGATGGAAGATAATTTACTACGGAAAATCAAGAATCACCCATCTTAAAGGTGCAAGCAGCAAAAAACAGAAATCCAAGTTAATCTATGAATTTTACCGTGCAATGTACATCTATTATAAAAAACACCATGCCAGTGAATCATCATTCATCGTGAATTGGGTTGTTTATTTAGGAATAGCACTTTTATGTCTTTTAAAATTATTTTTAAATATATTTAAAAAGAAAGATTAATTATATATTAAAACCATAATATATAATGAAACTAGTTTTTTAGGTAGTTAGCATGATAAAGGAAAATCAAAAGGCATTGAATATATTATTGGTTCTGATAGATGTTTTAGTCATATCTGTTTCCCTTTTATGCTCTATTTGGTTAAGGTTTAAAACCACTTTATTCGGCCCAATTGGCGGTCATTTGGGCTTTTCCAGCTATCTTCTATTTTTAATATTGGCTGTTATTCCAGTTTATCTGATATTATACTTTGCATTTGGTTTGTATAAGCCGCGCAGAACGTATAAGAACATATTTTCCGAAGCTACCCAGATAATTAAGGTAAACATTTTGGCATTCTTTGCTTTAGTCTCAATTTTGTTTATCATAAACCAGCCGGATTTTTCAAGAATCATGCTATTCTTGATGGCGATTATCGCAACATTCTTTGGAATAATCGAAAGATTCACTATTAGAAGCATTTTAAAGAATTTGAGAGTCAACAACAAGAATTTAAAGCATATTCTAATTGTTGGAGATAATGATTTGGCATACACATTTACCCGCAAAATCCGTGAAAATCCATACCTGGGATTTGTTGTCAGCGGATTATTGGGAAGGGAAGAGCATGTCGGCAAGGAAGTGGAAGGCAGCAGAATCATCGGTTCATTCAATCAGCTGGACCATGTTCTTGAAAACAATAGATATGATAGGGTCGTTTTGGCCATTCCTTTGAAATACTATTATAAAATTAATGAACTAGTGGAAAGCTGTGAGAAAGTCGGAATTAAAGCGGAAATCATTCCGGATTATATCAGATATTTCCCGGCACAGCCGTCAGTAGACATGATAGAGGACATTCCGATTATCAATATCCGTTATGTTCCCCTTGACGATAACTTTAATAAGTTTTTGAAATATACTTCAGATTATGTCATATCCATAATAGCAATTATTATAACATCACCTATAATGTTTGTTACGGCTATAGCTATTAAATTGACATCTCCAGGTCCAATCATCTTCAAGCAAGAGCGAATGGGTTACAACGGTAAGATTTTTGAGATGTATAAGTTTCGAAGCATGAAGGTTCAAGACCCGAGCGAAGAGAAATCCGAATGGACCACACCGGATGATCCAAGGAAAACCAAGGTTGGAGATTTTATTAGAAGAACCAGTATTGATGAATTGCCGCAATTTTTCAATGTCCTGAAAGGCGACATGAGCGTTGTCGGACCCAGACCTGAAAGACCTTATTTTGTAGACCAGTTTAAGGAATCAATTCCAAAATACATGGTCAAACACCAAGTAAAACCCGGACTGACAGGATGGGCTCAAATTCATGGCTGCCGTGGTGATACTTCAATCAATAAACGTATTGAATATGATATCGAGTACGTAGAAAACTGGCATATGGGTTTGGACTTAGCTATAATGATTAAAACGGCTTTAAAGAAAAATCATAATGCATATTAGCACTTGTGCATTTGCACAGGTGTGCACTTGAGTGATATTTATATTAAATTTTTTATTAATAATGTTATTGAGATTAGTTTTCAAATGCTCTCTCTCTAACTTTATATACACTATCAATATAAAATTATAATTAACTTTTCTATGAGGGGTTTGGTATGCAAGAAAATATTTTACAAGAATACGAAAAAGTGAAAGATAAACTTTCCGAACAAGAATTTCTAGAAGAAATGGAAAGAATGAAATCAAGTAATGAAGATGTAGACTTTATTGATGATTTTAGTGCTGCACAACTTGTAGTTCAAAATCATTTAGGTATTGACACAAGCATTTTTGATAATAAAGAAGAAGAGGCATCATCCAGGATGTCTGATGAACTTAAGGAAAGATTTGATAAAGTAAAAGATCAGATTTCTGAAGACGAATTCTTTGAAAGAATAGAAAAATTCAGAGAACAGGAAATTGAAAATCCATTCATGACCGATACAAGTTTGGCGGATATGGTTGTTGGTGAACTGGTTACAGAAGAGCCTGAAATGGTTTCTGAAAAACCTGAATTTGCCATAGATACAATTGACAAACTCGAAGCCAATAGCCGTGATGTTACAGTTGCAGGCAGAGTAATATCAATTTCAAATCCAAGGTCATTTAAAACACGCAAAGGTCAAAACGGTCAAGTTCAAAATGTTGAGCTAAAGGACAATACAGGCGTAATAAGAGCGGTTTTCTGGACTCAAAACATTAGATTGCTTAAGGAGGTCAAGGAAGGAGACATCATCCAAATCAAAAATGTAGATATTAAGGAAGGATACTCTGGGCTTGAAGCAAACTTGAGGCCAAGGTCAGTTCTTGTTCATTTGGAGGAAGATTCATCAAAATACCCTGCCTATGAAGAGGAAATCACAAAAATTGCCGATATTGAACCTGAAACTAAAGTCAATATCATTGCAAGAATCATCCGAATTCCAACCATTAGAAGTTATGAAAAGAATGGAAAAGAAGGAAAAGTTGCATCTCTTGAATTACAAGATGATTCAGGACAAATCTCTTATACATTATGGAATAAAAATGTTGAATTGATTGAAGATTTAAAATTAGAGGATGGAGACACAGTCAAAATACTTCAGGCTCAAGCACGCGAAAGACCAAACCGTGACGGTGAAAATGAAATCTCATTAACACATTGGGATGGAAGAATCATTAAAGGGGATTATGACGTTCCCGAAATTCAACAGGAATTCTTGCCAATCGGTGACTTAAGCGAACAGAGGGATGTTTCAATTATCGGTGTTGTTTCAAGACTCCAGGATATCAGAGTCTTTACAAGGAAAACCGATAATACCGAAGGCAAATTGAGAAACTTTGATGTCAGAGATTCAACCGGGGAGATAAGAGTGACCGTCTGGGGCGATGACACCAATATTGCGATTAATAAGGGTGATTTCATTAAAGTCATCGGTGGTGATGTTCGCTTTGACGAATACACTCAAAGCCAATACTCAATGAACACCAATTTCAACACACAAATCACTGTAAATCCTGAAAACTTGCCGATAGAAAAATTAGACGAATTGGATGGAATCAGAAATGAGTTACATCCTGTTTCAATTGGACAAATCCAATTTGACTATGATGAGGATGGCGTTGAGATAGACATTATCGGAAGAATATTGTCATTAGAAGATCCAAGAGAATTCCAAAGGGACGATTCCACTGTAGGAATTGTTCGCTCAGCACTCTTTGCCGATGAATCAGGTAAGGTAAGATTATCCTTCTGGAATGAAAAGGCTGAAGGAGATTATGCAGTTGGTGAAGCGTACAGAATTGAAAATGCAAGAACCAGACTTGGTATGTACAGTGTTGATTTAAACATTGGAGGAGGTTCCAGAATCATTAGATTGTCAGAAGAACAAGCATCCGCAATGTTTATTCCAGAACTTGCCACATTGGAAAAGGCGATTTATGATTATAAGAAAATTGAAGACTTGGATGAAGATGAAGAAGATACTGTCATCGTCGGAAGAGTAATCGAATTGAATGAAATACGTAACTTTGACAGGGACAACGGTGATACAGGATCCGTTAGAAATATTGAAATTGCAGATGATACAGGTTCTATTAGAGTGGTGTTATGGGACAAGGATGCTAATATGGATTTGGAAATGGGCCAACCTCTCAAATTGCAAAATCCTCGCTTATCCTTGGATATGGATAACCGTCTTCAAGCTACCGTATCCGGCGGAACAACTGTCCTGGAACCTAGCGAAAAAGAATTGGAAGAGTTGCCATCTCAAGACGAGTTAATGGAATCAATATTTGTTGCAAAATCAATTGAATCATTAACAGAAGACGATACTAATGTTCATATTACCGCTACAATTAAAGAGGTATTCCCTGATAAAATCTTACTTAAAAAATGCCCAAACTGTCGTGAAAGTGTAGAAGAGTCTGAAGACGAATACATTTGTGACAATTGTGGCCATACCTTTGATGAACCTAAATACACTCTTATGATTCCAACAAGAGTGGAAGATGATACAGGTGAGATTTCAGTTACTTTCTTTGGTAATTTAGCAGAAGAACTTATTGATATGAGTCAGGAGGAAGTTGTTTCACTTATAGAAGATGAAGCATTAGGTATTGAAGATAAAATTCAAGATTTAGTTAACATGACAATTGAAATTATTGCTAATGTTAGTTTTAATGAATATTCTGAAGAATATAGGTTAAACCCTAAAAAACTTTTGAAAAAATATTATTAGAAAATAAATTTAAGGAATGATAATTATGGTCGAATTAAGTGATTTACCAGGTGTTGGAGAAAAAACAGCAGAAAAATTAAAAGATGCAGGTTTCGCTGATATGATGAGATTAGCTACAGCTACTCCTAAGGAATTATCAGTAAAAGCCGAAATCGGTGAAGGTGTTGCAGAAAAAGTTATTGAAGCTGCTCGTAGAGCTGAAAACATAACTTTTGAAACAGCATTGGAAGTAGATGAAAGAAGAAAAGATGTTGGACACATTACTGTTGGAAGCCAAGAATTCAATGATTTAATAGGCGGTGGAATCGAAACCCAATCCATTACTGAAGTATTCGGTGAATTCGGATCTGGTAAAAGTCAAATTTCCCATGAATTGGCAGTTACTGTTCAATTGCCAGAAGAACTCGGCGGTCTAGATGGTGAATGTGTATTCGTTGATACTGAAAACACTTTCCGTCCAGAAAGGATTAGACAAATCGCTGAAGGATTTGAATTAGACAATGAAGAAGTTTTAAGCAGAATTCATGTTGCACGTGCATTCAACTCAGCTCACCAAATTTTGATGGTCGATAAAATCAATGAGCTTATCCAAAGCGGCGCTAATGTAAGATTGGTCATTGTCGATTCATTAATGGCTCACTTCAGGGCCGAATATGTTGGAAGGGAATCTTTGGCCGTAAGGCAACAAAAGTTAAACCAGCATTTACATTCACTTCAACAAATTGCTAACACTTACAATGTTGCAGTATTCCTAACTAACCAAGTTCAAGCTAAACCTGATTCCTTCTTCGGAAGTCCTACCAAAGCTATTGGTGGACACGTTTTAGGACACGCTTCCACCTACAGAATCTGGCTCAAAAAAGGTTTGGCCGGAAAAAGAATTGCACGTTTAGTGGATTCCCCTCATTTGCCTGAAGGTGAATGTGTATTTAAAATTACTAGCGAAGGTATCGTTAGCTAATTTTATTTTTCTTTTTTTTCTTAACTTTTTTATACTCTTTTTTACCAATATTATCTTATGAATCAAATTGAAGTTACTATTTTATCAATCATCATAATGATTGGACTTGGATATTTCCTTAAAAGAATCGATTTTTTAAGCGAAAAGGACATTAATCCATTCAATAAAATAGTAATGTATATTTTACTGCCCTGCATGATTTTTCATGCATTATACTCTGCAGATTTATCCTTAATTTCCCAACTGGGAATTTTACCATTTGTTATTTTGGCTTCATCATTTGTGACCGGCGTCGTCGCATATTTCATTTTAAGGCGGTTGAATTTGGATGACATTACATTATGGAGTGTTTTAGTCACTGTAATGATTGCCAATACTGGATTTATGGGTTATCCCGTTACTTTAGGAATATTTGGTCAGGAAGGTTTTTTAAGGGCGATTTTTTGTGATATTGCCACATCATTCATCTTTTTAGTATTGTCATTTGTTTTGATATTGAAATTTGGAGGAACCGTCAAAACAGCAGTTAGAAAAATCGCATTTTTCCCGCCCTTGTGGGCAGTTGTTTTAGGTTTGATTTTTAATCTTGTGAATATCCCGATAGGCCCTGTAATCGACAATACCGTTAACTATCTGGGACAGGGAGCAATTCCTTTAATCATGATTGCATTGGGTTTATCAATCGACTTTTCAGCAATCAGAAGAAGCAAATCCATGATAGTATTCACATCAATAATGAAATTGGCATTTTTCCCATTGGTCGCTTTCGTTGCAGCATCCCAGCTGGGCCTGATAGATCTTCAGTTTAAGATTTCCATTGTCGAGGCCGCCATGCCTTCAGGAATGATGTCACTGCTTCTGGCAATCACATACAAACTTGACTATGAGTTGACCTCAGACTGCATATTAATCAACACTGTAATCTCTTTGATTACACTTCCAATAATAATCATGATTTTGTAATAAAAAATTGAAAATTTATCTTAACCTAAATTTTTTATTTCATCAAAAAATAAAGATTAAGCTTTATTTTGATTAATATCATGTAAAAAACTTTGATTTAAAGTTTAAAGCTATTTTTAAAGAGATTTCAGTTTCTAATATATAAACTTTACTCCAAGAGTTTTATGAATAGCTTTATATATGTGTATTTACTACATTAATATATCTAATACTATGTAAAAATTTTTACAACTGTTTTTAAATTGCAATTTTTTATATATATTAGATATTTTTCACGACTTGTACAAGGTGAATTAATATGGCAGAAGAAAAAATAGATAATAACGAAGAATTAAGGATAGGTGTTTACGTCTGTCACTGTGGTGTAAACATTGGTGGAGTAGTCGACTGTCCTGAAGTAGCAGAATATGCAAAGACACTTCCTAACGTTGTCTACGCAACTGACTACAAATACATGTGTTCCGACCCTGGACAAGCTATGATCCAAGAGGACATCAAAGAGAAAAACTTAAACAGAATTGTTGTAGCAGCATGTTCCCCTCGTCTTCACGAACCTACTTTCCGTAGATGTGTAGAAGAAGCTGGATTAAACAAGTTCTTATTTGAATTTGCTAACTTAAGGGAACAAGACTCCTGGGTACACATGGACTTACCAGAAGAAGCTACCAGCAAAGCTAAAGACTTAACACGTATGGCTGTTGCTAAAGCAAGATTACTCGAACCATTAGAAGCTACTAAAGTAGATGTAAACAACACCGCTTTAGTTATCGGTGGTGGAGTAGCTGGTATCCAAACCGCATTAGACTTAGGTGACATGGGCTTCAAAACCTACATGGTAGAAAGAAACCCAACCATCGGTGGACGTATGGGACAATTAGATAAAACTTTCCCTACTCTCGACTGTTCAATGTGTATTTTAGCACCTAAGATGGTAGACGCTTTCAAACACGAAAACATCGAATTAATTTCTTACGCAGAAGTAACTGAAGTTGACGGATACATCGGAAACTTCAGCGTAAAAGTTGAGAAAAAACCAAGATATGTGGACGAATCATTATGTACTGGATGTGGATCCTGTCAAGAAGCTTGTCCTATCGAAATACCTAACTACTACGACGAAGGTGTCGGTATGGTAAAAGCTGCATACATCCCATTCCCTCAAGCTGTACCATTATGTGCAACCATCGATAAAGACTACTGTATCGAATGTAACTTATGTGTACAAGCATGTGGACCAGAAGCTATCGACCACAACCAACAACCTGAAGAAATCGAATTAGAAGTTGGTACTATCGTTGCTGCAATCGGTTACGACCCATTCGACCCATCCGGAATCTACCAATACGGATACGGCCGTTTCTCAAACGTAATCACTGCTATGGAAATTGAAAGGATGATTAACGCATCCGGTCCTACCGGAGGACACGTTGTAAAACCTTCCGACGGTATCGAACCTAAACGTGTAGCATTTATCCACTGTGTCGGTTCCAGAGATGAACAAATCGGTAAACCATACTGTTCCAGAGTATGTTGTATGTACTCCATGAAAAACGCTCAATTATGTATTGACCACGAACCTGATACCGAA